>CAKUFB010000099.1 GCA_934647145.1 uncultured Clostridia bacterium | reverse complement strand
CCCCCCCCGACAGGAAACTGAATGAAGAATGTCAGTCCTTCAGATGACCATAAAGCGCCAGAAGACTGCGCAGCTTTTCCTTTTCTGCGGACTCCAACGCCTGAAGAGGCTTGCGAGGTACACCCACATCGACGCCGCGCATGGCCAGGCCTTCCTTCAGCAGCGCCATCCACGGCGTCCCGTATCCCTTGGCAGTGGGGCTCATGAAAAGCTGGAGATAGGGCATAATCTTGGTCATATGCCATTCGATGGCTTCCTTCAGTTTGCCCTCGTTCATAAGGGAAATGATCTTTTTATTCTCGGCGGGGAAAAGATTGCCCAGTCCGGCCACCCAGCCATCCGCCCCCATCACCAGCGCTTCGATTTCGCTGACATCATAACCGTAGAAAATAGAGAAACCAGAATCCGTCAGATAACGCAGCTTTTGAACGCGGAATACATCCGCCTGTCTTTCCTTGATGGCCTGGATAATGCCGTCATTATAGAGCTTCGCCATGAACTCGTCGGTCATCAGGCAGCCGGTGTAATAGGGGTTATGATAAAGCATGATCGGAATATCAATCGCTTCGCGCAAGGCGGCGTAATGGGCATAGAGCTCGTCCTCATTAGGGGTCAGATACCAGGGCGTAACCACCATGACGCCGTCCGCGCCGCTTGCCTGGGCATGCCTGGAAAGCTCAATGGTCTTTTTTGTGCTGTATGCTGCGGTACCACAGAAGACCTTCGCCCGTCCGTTGGCGTTTTCACAGACCAGCTCGTTGACTCGGATTTGTTCTTCCGTCTCCATGGCTACGAATTCACCGGAGCTGCCGCAGGGGATCAGTCCGTCCACGCCGTTGTCAATCAGAAAGTTGGTGTAATTGCGAATGCCCTCTTCATAAATGGATTCATCCTCCGGCCTGAAAGGGGTAATCATCGGAACAAACAGACCGCCAACTTTTTCCTTTTGCATTTTTCTTCCTCCTACTGTTTTACTGGTTATTCTGCAGGATCAGGTTCTGTTCACAAGCGCCCTCTTCAGCACCTTTTCAATGCACAGGGCAGGCACTTGTATTTCACATTGTGAAATACATATTTCGTTTCCTGCGCTATTATAATACTCCCCGAATCCATGCTTGTCAAGTCCTTTTTTACATTTTTGCCTTTTTATTTTTCTAAATTGCAATATCAAATGGGACAGACCGAAAGAGCGAATTAAGGCTGGCATAACGGAAGGCTTTTCGAGGGAAACGATTGACCCAATCCTGGACTCTCTGGCCTGCGTCGTGGGAGACGCTGTCCAAAGAGCAGCCCTTGGGGAAGAAACGGCGGATCAGTAAATTCTGCTTTCCGTTCATGCCGCGCTCATAGGACAAGCACGGCTGAGCGCAGCAGATCGCTGCTTCCTGCAGGAAAGTGAGTCTTATCGTCTTTGTAAGCGACTGTTTCCTGAATCAAACTCCAGTCGACAGATAAAGAAAAGCCACCATATCAGAATCCGAACGGGAATTCAAGGCGATGCGAACGGAAGCGCAAATTTTCTTACAAAATGTCATGCATTTGATCCTTTG
This sequence comes from uncultured Clostridia bacterium, assembly GCA_934647145.1. GTDB lineage: Bacteria > Bacillota > Clostridia > Christensenellales > Aristaeellaceae > CAKUFI01. The sequence continues at coordinate 7,246 of CAKUFB010000099.1, read as the reverse complement.
CAGCGCGAATGAAATGGTTTACAATGAAGCCGTGATCTGATTAACACGGCGAAAACGGGAGTTGAAAAGCATATGATGCACGCGCGGCGCGGCCTCGGGCGCGGGGGCGGCTGGAAAACGCAGGCGGGATATTACGCCATGTTTCTGGTTCCGGCGCTCTGGATGTTTCTGTTCAGCTATCTGCCCATGGCGGGCATTTATCTGGCCTTTATCGACTACAAGCCGGCCAGGGGCATTGCGGGCAGCGCCTTTGTGGGGCTGAAGTTTTTCAGGCAGTTCTTTGAATCGATCGACTGCCGGCGCATCATCGTCAACACGCTGATGTACAACGTCGTGCGCATCGCGCTGCTCAACGTGTTCGTGGGCATGCTGTTTGCGCTGCTGCTGTACGAGATCAAGTCTCGCATGGCCAACCGCATCTTCCAGACGGCCATGCTGCTGCCCAGCTTTCTGTCCTGGACGGTGGTTTCGGCCGCGCTGATGATGCTGCTGCATCCCGCCCGCGGCGTGCTCAACGAGCTGCTGCAGGCGCTGGGACTTTCGCCGGTGTCCTGGTACAAGGAGCCGAAATACTGGCCGACGATCATCCAGCTTTCCTATATCTATAAGGACGCGGGCATGGCCAGCATCTACTACTTCGCGGCCCTGCTGAGCGTGGATACCGAGCTGTTCGACGCGGCCAGTATCGACGGCGCGGGGCGGCTGCGGCAGATCGTACACATTTCGATTCCCGCGCTGAGCAAGGTGCTGGCCATCACGCTCATCACGCAGATGGGCTCCGTGCTGGCCTCGGGCGTCTCGCCGTTCTACGAGCTGACGCTGGACTCCAAGGCGCTCTATGAGACGACGCAGGTCATCGGCACCTATACCTATCACGGCATCACGACCGGCCGCTTCTCGTTCACGGCGGCGCTGTCCTTTTTCCAGTCGGTCATCGGGCTGGCGCTGGTGCTGCTGGTCAACGGCGTGATCCGGCGCGTAGACCCGGAAAGCGCCATGTTTTGAGGAGGGAGAAGAGACATGCATCGCAATCGAAACGGCGTGGCCTGCTTTGCCTGGGTATTCTTCATCGTGATGACGTTCGTCTTTCTCTATCCGATGTACATGGCGGTCATCCTGTCGGTCTCCTCGGAGGAGAGCATCGCGCTCAACGGCTTTCGCCTCTGGCCGAGCCGGTTCAGCCTGGAGGCGTACCGCATCCTGTTTGAGCGGAACAGCGCAACGCTGCTGCAGTCGCTGACGCTGACGGTGAGCACGGGACTCGTGCAGCCGGCGCTCACGCTCCTGCTCACCATGGCCATGGCCTACCCGCTGAGCCAGCCCGATTTCAGGGGACGCGATTTCTGGCGGGTGTACGTGCTCATTACGATGCTGTTTTCCGGCGGCACGGTGGCCGATTACGTGCTCAAGGCGAAGTACCTGGGGCTGCGCAACAACGTGCTGATCTACCTGCTGCCGGGGCTGTCGGCGTGGAGCGTGTTTCTGTTCCGCACCTTCTTCGTCAGCCTGGACAAGGCGATGATCGAGTCGGCGAAGATCGACGGGGCGGGCAATTTCCAGATCCTGTTCCTGATCATGCTGCCGCTGACCCTGCCGCTGGTCATGATGAATTACTTTTCAGGCTTTATCGGCCGCTGGAACGACATCACCACGTCGATGTACTTCATCAGCGACAAGAAGCTCTACACCATACAGTACCTGCTCCAGCAGATGCTCGCCAACTCCGAAAAGGCCAAAGAGCTGATGAAGCTGGGTCTGGGCATGGAGCTTGAGACCGAGCACATCCCGATCGAATCCACGCGGTACGCGCTTGCGGTGATCGGCGCTCTTCCCGTGTTTGTCCTCTTCCCCTTTATCCAGAAGTACTACGCCAAGGGGATTACGGTCGGCTCGACGAAGGGTTAAGATAGACATTTTATAAGGAGGAAAAAACCATGAAGAAACTCGTATCCCTGCTGCTGGCGGCGCTGCTCGCGCTGACCTGTCTGCCCGCGGCGCTGGCCGAGGCCGAGCTGGAGCCGGTCACGCTGCGCTTCTACTACCCCGGCACCGAGAAGGAGGGCTCCAAGGACGTGGAGGCCGCCTTCAACAAGAAGCTGGCCGAGGTGCTGCCCAACACCACGCTGGAGATCGTCTGGGTGGGCAGCTACGCGGAAAACCTGCGCCTGTTCTTCGCCGGCGAGGAGCCGATGGACATCATCTGGGAGGGCTGGTATACGCCCATCCGTCAGGACGTGGAGGACGGCAACATCCTCGCGCTGGACGAGCTGATCGAGCAGTACGCGCCCAACCTGGCCGCCGAGCGCGCCACCTACACCATCGACTATGATTCCATCTGCGTGGACGGCAAGCTGTACGGCATTCCCTGCGTGCAGCCCGTGGTGAAGGACAGCTGGGCGCTGCGCATGAACGAACGCCTGTATGAGTATTTCCCGCTGGACGACTTCATCGCCGAGGCGCGCGCCAACCTGAAGTTCACCGAGAAGGAAATCGAGCTGATGGAGCAGACCATTCAGGCCGCGCTGGACGCGGGCGTGATGGAGCTGGGCGGCGCGTGGCTGCCCGGCGGCTGGGAGCTGTGCCAGATGGCGCTGCGCGGCTATGAGGCGCTGGGCGGCGGCTTCTATTACGACATGACCGCCGAAAAGCCGGTCGCCCTGCACGTCACCGAGCTGCCCGAATATCAGACGGCGATCAAGCACGCCGCCCAATGGTATGACAAGGGCTGGATCACCGACGCGCAGATCATGGGCCAGTCCGTGGACGGCAGCTGGATCTCCTTCAACCTTTTCGGCGGCAACGCCAACTGGATCGATCTGGTGGACGAGCGCGGCGTGAAGAATAATTCCTTCGCCGAGCAGGCTGAAAAGGCCGTGCTGATGGACAACGAGGGCACCTATCCCGTCGGCATTTCCAGCTTCGGCAGCGCCGCGACCTATCTGGCCGTGCCCTTCACCAGCAAGAACCCCGAGCGCGTCGTGATGCTGCTCAACCTGCTGCACGACGAGCCCGGTACCGTGGGCAACGACCTGATCAACATGCTGGTGTACGGCTTCGAGGAGAGCTCCGAAGAGGCCAAGGAATACGGCTGGTTCAACTACCGCGCCATCGAAAAGGACGGTCAGCTGCAGGTGGATACCTCCGTCCGCGGCGACGCCGAGTCCAAGCATGACATGACCAACTGGACGGTCGGCAACACCTACAAAATCATGAGCGACGGCGGCGTGACCACGACGGCCGCGCTGAAGGAATACGCCGCCTCCTACTATGAGACGGTCTACCCGAAGCGCCCCCGCAGCGCGCTGGCCGGCATGGCGGCGGTCGACCTGACCGAGCTCAACACCGACGTGGAGAACATCAACGCCGTGACGACCGAGTACGCCGAGCAGCTCTGGAACGGCGGCAGCGGCAGCGAGAGCTACATGACCGTCTACAACGATTACCTGGCCAAGCTGCAGGCTGCGGGTCTTGAGACCGTGCGCGCCTTCATTCAGGCGCAGATCGACGCCTACCTGGCCAAATAACCCCATGGCATAACCGCAGCCCCCGCCGTTTGTTCGGCGGGGGCTGGTTTTGTGTGCGCGGACGTCAGGACGCCGCCTGCGGCTGCTTGGTGAAGAGGGCGGACACGATGTCCTCAATGGTGATTTCCTCGGTGAAGATGTTGGTGGGGTTGTAGTCCTCGATCAGGGAAATCAGCGTCTGGCGGGTATGCGGGCGCCGGGTGGTGAGGATCCAGTTCTCGCCGTCCGGCCTGCACTCGAAGCCCTCGCGCCCCGTCCAGGCGGGGGCGTGCTCGAACTCCAGGCGGTAGCGCGCGCCCTGGGCGTAGCGATGCCTGAACTCCGAGAGCGAGCCGTCGTAGAGCAGCGAGCCCTTGTCGATCAGGATCAGGCGCTTGCAGATTTCCTCGATGTCCTTCATGTCGTGGGTGGTGAGGATGACGGTGGTGCCGCTCTCGCGGTTGATTTCGCCGATAAAGGCGCGCAGGCGGCGCTTGGTCATCACGTCCAGGCCGATGGTCGGCTCGTCCAGATAGATCACCCTCGGGCCGTGCAAAAGCGCCAGCGCCAGGTTGGCCTTCATCTTCTGACCCAGGCTGAGCTGGCGCACCGGCTGGCTGATGAACTCGCCCATCTCCAGCAGGTCGATAAACCGCTCGCGGTTGCGCCGGTACACGTCCATCGGGATGTCGTAGAGCTTCTGGTACAGCTCCAGCGTGTCGGACACCGGCAGATCCCAGTACAGCTGCGACCGCTGCCCGAACACCACGCCGATCTGGCGCGCGTTTTCGCGGCGCTGCTTCCAGGGATCCAGGCCGTGAACCCGCACGCTGCCCCCGTCGGGCATCAGGATGCCGCACAGCATCTTGATCGTCGTGGACTTGCCCGCGCCGTTGGGGCCGATGTAGCCCACCATTTCGCCGCCCTCCAGCGAGAAGGACACGTCCTTCACCGCCTCCTTCGGGGTGTACTCCCTGTGAAAGAGCGAGCGAACCGCGCCCTTCAGGCCGGGCTGCGTCTTGGGGATCTGAAAGGTCTTGCTCAGGTTTTTCACTTCAATCGCTGCCATATTTCTTCCTTTCTGTCGGGGAGAGGCGTTCGAGAGGCGGCTTTTCTGAGAAAAGCCCCTCTCGAGCTCTCCCGAAAAGCACTCTGATCCGCGTAACGCAATCAGTAACGAATACCTGGTTCGCCGAATGATTCCCGGTTTGAAAACACTGCGAGGTCGCTAGTGCTTCTTTTGGCAAAAAATCGCTTCGGCTTTCGCAGCTCTTATGGGACACATTCCGGCGCATCTGCTTCGTAAAGCACACAGCTTTTCCCTGCCGCGCCGCATGAAAACGGCGGAAGGCAGATTCGCCCGGCCTTACGTGCCCGTGCTCTGGTAGCGCTTCAGGCCGGCGTTCCACAGCCACAGACCCAGGGCGAACAGGCCTGCCCCGGCCAGCGGGGCGAAATAGGCCGTCGCCGGGGGAAAGGGCAGCAGGCTCTCGAGGCCCAGCAGCGCCGTCACCGGGTAAAAGCTCATGAAGGCCAAGGGCAGCACGAAGGTCAGCAGCGCCTGAAGCGCGCGGGGATAGATCGTGAGGGGATAGTCGGTGAAGTTATGCGCCATACCCGTCAACAGGTACAGCGGGTTCATGCCCTTGAAGAAAAAGCTGCCCGCGCTGGGGATGATCAGTATGGCCGCCTGCATCAGCGCCGCGCCCGCGAGCAGCGCCGCGAACAGCGCCGCGCGAAGAGGGGTGAGCACAAATCCCGCGCCCTTGGCCGAAATCGCCAGGCACACCACGGCCAGCGTGAAGTGACAGATATAGCCGGGCGAGAAGCCGAGCATGACCTCATGCAAAAGCGGGTTCATGGGCTTGGTCAGCGAGGCGTCAAATTCGCCCGAGCGCACCTTGCCCACCAGATACTTGCAGGGCATGAAGAACACCGAGGCCGCCAGCGCGTAGCCGAGCATGTTGAAGCCGTACATGAAGACCACCTGATGCTCGTTCCAGCCGCCCATCTGCCTGAACGCGCGCACCGCCAGATAGGCCGTCAGGAACCTCGCCCCGTGCCCCAGCAGCTGGCCGAAGAACCCGGCGATAAACGCGCCCCGGTGCATCATCTTCGCGCGCAGCGCCACGCCCATGAAGGTAAAGTACAGTCTGATTCTCTTTCGCATGCGTCTCCTCCTCTCAGCCGCCGTTGATGGTCAGCTTGCGCGCCGCGCGCGACCACATCAGCCGCCCGGCCAGGTGCAGCGCCAGCAGCCAGGCCGCGCTCACGCCCAGCCCCAGCAGCGCGCCCTGTATGTCGCAGCGGCCCAGGTAGATGTTGATCGGCTCGAAGCTCACATAGCGGAAGGGCAGAAAGCGGCTGATCCGCTCCAGTACCTTCGGGTAAAACCACAGAGGGAGCTTCGTGCCGCCGAAAATCAGCAGGGCGCCGTTGATATACCAGTCCAGATACCAGGTCTTTTGCAGCCAGAAGGCCAGCAGACCCGCGACATAGCCGATCTCGAAGCGGATCAGCAGGCCCAGCAGCAGCGAGACCGCGAAGCATAAGCCGTGCGCCGCGCTCGCCGGGACGGGCAGACCCACCAGCAGCGCGCACGTCACGATCGCCGGCAGCACCAATACGCTCGTCCAGTACAGGTTTTCGCCGAAGCTGAGGGAAAAGCACTCCAGCCGGAAGGAAATCGGCCGAATGAAGTGCATCGCCACCGAGCCGTCCTGTATCTCGCCCTCCAGCAGGCCGGCTACGTCCGAATAGCACAGCTGGATGACGATCTCCGACAGCAGCGAATAAAACATCAGATCCCGTATGTTCGCGTCCGGCCGCGCCCCGCCGGCGATCAGCGCCTGCCAGAAATAGTAGCTCGCCAAAAAGTACGTGCTCATCGCCAGCATGTTGAGCACGGTCGCCAGGCGGTAGGTCAGGTTGGACATGAGCTTTTTGCTCATGATGGCCAGGTATTTGCGCATCCGCAGGCCTCCCTTCGTGTACGCGTAATAAACGTCCTTCAGAATATACCATGTTTTAACGTGAATGTCAATCTTTTTACCCCCCCCTCGCATAAAAATCACAATCTTAACATTCACAGCAGGGCGCGGCGTGTGCTATACTATATGGAAGGAAGCTGCAAAATACGGAGGGATGCGAGGATGAAGACGGTCAGGGTGGCGGCGGCGGTGATCTGCGACGCGCGGGAGCGCCCGACGCGGGTGTTCGCCACGGCGAGAGGCTACGGCGAGTTCAGGGGGCGCTGGGAATTCCCGGGCGGCAAAATCGAGCCGGGGGAGACGGCGCGTCAGGCGCTGGTGCGGGAAATCCGCGAGGAGCTGGCGGTCACGGTCGAGCCGCTTGAGCCGCTGGGGACGATCGAGTACGACTACCCCGCCTTTCACCTGAGCATGGACTGCTTTGCCTGCGCGCTGTGCGGGGGCGAGATCGTGCTCAGGGAGGCGCTCGAGGGGCGCTGGCTGGGCGCGGGCGACCTGGACGCAATGAACTGGCTGCCCGCCGACCGCGAGCTGCTGGGCGCGCTGCACGCGCTGCTGGAGCGCCCGGCGCCGCGGGATCTGGCCCGGCCGGTTTAGCGGCCGCGATCGGCCTGGGGCAGATCTTCTGCGGGCGGCAGGGCTTCGGGCCGAGAGATTCTTCTGCCCGGCTAATAGTCGCGCGTGTATTTTCGTTCTGTACGGCAAAGTCCTGTTAAGAAATTATGCCAACGTCTATTGACGAATTGCGTATCC
>CAKUFB010000098.1 GCA_934647145.1 uncultured Clostridia bacterium | reverse complement strand
GCTGGGTTCTGCGTTTCCGAACTCCACCTCCCGTGCGGCTGGAAGCCTGAAAACTGAACAGACAAAGGCGCTCCTGCCCAACACGGACGGGAGCGCCTTGCACATTTTCGGGGAGGGAGAATCAGCCCTTCAGGGAGCCGATCATGACGCCCTTTTCGAAGTACTTCTGCACGAAGGGGTAGAAAAGCACCATGGGCGCGGTGGAGACCACGATGATGGCGTACTTGAGGATCTGCTGGAGGTTTTGCATCTGCTCCAGCGCGTCGGGGTCGAGCATTTCGGAGTCGAAATTGGCCTGAACCAGGATCTGGCGCAGGAAGATCTGCAGCGGATACAGATCCTTGGTCTTCAGGTACAGGAAGGCGCTGAAGTAGGAGTTCCACATGGCCGAGGCGTACATCAGCGCCAGCACGGCGATGATGGTCTTGGACAGGGGCAGCACCATCTTGAAGAAGAACTTCGCGTCCGAGCAGCCGTCGATGCGCGCGGCCTCGAGCAGCTCCTCGGGGATATTGCTCTGGATGAAGGTACGGGTGACGATCATGTTGTACACGCTCAGCGAGCCGGGGATGATGATCGCCCACACGGTGTCCAGCAGCTTCAGGTTCTTCATCAGCAGGTAGCCGGGGATCATGCCGCCGGAAAACAGCATGGTGAAGGTGAACAGGAAGGTCAAAAAGCCCTTGAAGCGCAGGCCGCGGCGAGCCAGCGGATAGGCGCAGATCAGGCACATGCAGATGCCCAGGAAGGCGTGCGTCAGGGTGTAGAAGATGGTGTTGCGGTAGCCGACCCACACATACTTGTACTTCAGCACGTACTTATAGCCGATAAAGTCGATATCGACCGGCCACAGCCACATGCGGCCCGAGTTGATCGCCGCCGCCGAGGAAAACGAGGCCGAGACGACGTAGATCAGCGGGTACAGCACGCTGATGGTCAGCAGGGTGATGACGGTGTACACGATCGCGTAGAAGATGCGGTCGCTCTTGGGTTGCCTGATGTGGTTGTGCGCGTGATGGGGCACGTGCGCATACTCCCGATTCGGCATTTTCTTCATTTTCATTGCTTCAGTTCCCCCTTACCACAGACTGGTGTCGCCGACCTTGCCCGCGATGAAGTTCACGACCACGATCAGCACCAGGTTGACCACCGAGTTGAAGAAGCCGATGGCCGTCGCGTAGGAGAAGTCGGTCTTGCCGCCGCCGGACAGACCCACCTTGTAGACGTAGGTCGAGATGACCTCGCTGTAGCTCAGGTTCAGGTCGTTCTGCAGCAGGAATACCTTTTCAAAGCCGATGGACATGATGTTGCCGAATCGCAGGATCAGCATGATGACGATGGTGGGCAGGATGGTGGGCAGGTCGACGTGCAGCACGCGCTTGAAGCGGGAAGCGCCGTCGACGGTCGCGGCCTCATGCAGCGAGGGATCCACGCCGGCGAGCGCGGCCAGGTAGATGATCGAGCCCCAGCCGAAGTCCTGCCAGACGCCCGACCACAGATAGAAGTGGCGGAAGTTGCTGGGCGTGGCGAAGGGGTCGGCCGGGCGGGTACCGGTCAGGCGGAAGATGGCCGCGCCGTAGATGCCGTTGCGGGCGCTGAACATCTGGAACAACATGCCGACCAGCACGACCACGGAGATGAAGTGCGGCAGGGTCATGATGGTCTGGGTGATACTTTTGACCTTTTGGGATCTATAGCAGTTGAGCATCAGCGCCACGATAATGGGCAGAGGCCAGCCGCAGGCCAGCGAGTAGGCGGACAGCGCCAGGGTATTGCCCACGGTGCGTCCGAAGTAGACGCTGGAAAAGAACTTCTTAAAGTGCTTGAGGCCCACCCAGGGGCTTCCAAAAATGCCCTTGCGGGCGGCGAAATCCTTGAAGGCGATCTGCAGACCGCCCATGGGCACATAGGCGAAGATGATGATGTAGACGACCGGGATCAGCAAAAAGAGGTACAGCTGCCAGTCGCGCCTGAGGTCTGACCAGAGTCTGCGCTTGGGGTGCATAGTATTTCCTCCCCGCGAAAATGTAGACGAGCCGCTGCTGCCGTAGCAGCAACGGCTCATAAGGGTTACTTTTTACTTGCCGACGGAACGGTCGTAGGCAGCCTGCGCAACCTTGAGCCACTCAGCGGCGTTCATGGATTCGATGGTCTTGAGGTAGGCGTTCCAGGTATCGTCGTTGAGCTCCTGCGCGCCGGTCAGCCAGGCGGCGTTGGTTTCCTTGATGTAGGTGTTCAGGTCGGTTTTCACGTCGGTGACGATCTGCTGCTCCTCGGCGGAGTAGATCAGCTTCTGCACGGTCTCCTTGGGGGTCAGGCCGGCGGTCTGATACAGGGTCGCGCCGTTGGCGAACTCGAGGTCGAACTGGGTCATCGTGCCGGCGGCGTAGGCCATGCCCGCGGCGATGCCGTACTGGCGGATGAAGGGGTTCTTCTGCATCCAGGAGACGTTCTGCATCGCGCCGGATCCCCAGTACTGGGAGTCATGATACAGGGCGATGAAGGGCGGGAAGTGCGGGGAGTAGGGGCACTCGTAGTCGGAACCGTTCTCCAGCTCGGAGACGTAGTCCCACTCGACGCCCTTCTTGCCGAAGCGGGTGGTGATGGACAGCTCTTCGCAGACCATCAGGTCGCCCACACGGAAGGCCATTTCGGGGTTCTCGCAGTCGGCGGTGATCACCATGCCAGAGGAGGGCACGGACTGGGTGAACATGGTCGTGCGATTGCCGTTGGGGCCGGTCACGGGCAGCACGGCGGTGTACAGACCCTTGCGCTCGATATCGGTCATGCGGTCGGCGTTGGTGTAGCCCACCATGAAGCAGGTGACGTCCTCGGTGTTGACCATGCCGGTGTAGCCGGTGGCCAGATCCTGGGTCAGGTTCTCGGTGGGGATCAGGCCCTTGGCCATCAGGCCGCGGATGTACTCGACGCCCTGGCGCCACTCGTCGGTGGTGTAGGCGAAGGAGACCACGCCGTCGTTGACCTGCATCCAGTCCTTTTGATTGTTGCAGTAGGTGAAGGCGTTCATCAGCCAGTTGAACCACTGGCCGGAGATGCCGTCATAGCCGGCCAGGCCGATCTCGTCCTTCTGTCCGTTGCCGTTGAGGTCGGTCGCGACCGCCTTCTCAAGCAGCGCCTCGAGCTCAGCAGTGGTGGTGGGAGCGGTCGCACCCAGCGCCTCCAGCCAGGGGGTGTAGACCCAGGCGCGGCCGTTGCCGTACTCGTTGCCCCAGGACTGGTTCAGGGAAGCGATGCCGTAGATCTCGCCGTCGGGCATGGTCATCGCGCCGCGGAAGTCGAAGCCCACGCGCTCGATGGCCTCGGTCAGGTTGACCGCGATCTCGGGATTGTAGTAGTACTCGGTCAGGGGAATGATCGCGCCCTGCTGCGCGTAGTCAAAGATGGCTGCGTCGCCGCCCAGGCCGCCGACGATGATGTCCTCCAGCTTGTCGCCGGCGTTGATCATGATGTTGATCTTGGAATCATATTCGGAGGAATCGTAAGCGGTGATCTGCAGATCGACGCCCAGCTTCTCCTCGATGTAGAGGGTCATCTCGTTGGTGTTGAAGTCCTCGATGTTGGTTCCGTCGGAGACGGCGACCGTCAGCACGACGGGAGCCTCGTCGGCGCTGGCGGTAAAGCTGAAGCAGCACAGCGCCAGGGCCAGGGCCAGGATCAGGGAAAACGCTTTTTTCATGGGAAATTCTCCTTTCAACAATGTAGATTTCCATCGGTCTTTCCCGTTGCAAGTATTATCTCACAGTTACAGCCTTTTGTCAATATGAAATTTTCAATCATTGATTTTTTTTCTGCCGTATTTGTTCGTTTTCAGCCGGTTGCCTTGTCAGCGCAGCCCAGTTTTTCGTATATATGGCGCATCATTCTCCACGCTTTTTTATACTGTTTTCACGGATTTCTGACAGTTTTTGAATCGAAAAAAGCGGCCTCTTTCCCGCCGAAAGCAGCCGCTTTTTTCATTTTCTCGCGTAACCCAAGTAAATTCAGACCCCTTTATCCGGCCTCTCGCGCCTGCTCGAGCTCCGGAATGTAAAATGCGTCTTCTGCGTACCAGCCCTCATAATACGGTGTGAAGGTCTGGTAGTGGTCGTCCGAATAGTAAATCAGGCCGTCGCAGGAGTACAGCAGCCGCTCGGCGCCCCGGAAGCCGCCCGCATAGTTCACGTCGCACTCGTACCAGTGCCTGTCCTTCGCCTCGGGCAGCAGCCGCTCCCGGTTGCCGAAGCGGTCGCCGCCGATGCACATGCCGCTCAGCGCCTCCCACAGGTTGCCCTTCGAGCCGACCCAGCCCCACTGACGCGCCTCGTCCTTGGTCAGGTAGTTGGGCGGCAGCTCGCAGAAGGCGTGCAGGTACAGCGCCACCTCGCCGGGCAGGTAATAGTCCTCGCCGTACTCGACCAGCAGCTCCGCCTGATCGTCCAGCGCGATTCCGTCCTCGACCAGCACCTGGGCAAGGGCCGCGCTCAGCAGGAACGCCAGGCACAGAAGACACGCTGCCAGTTTCTTCAACCAGTTCATTTCCACTCCCCCATTCGTCAAAATTTGAGATTTTCTTGACAATCTCTCCGGCCTGCGCGCTTGACAGGCGCGCGGGCTTCCTTTACAATAAAGGCGGCGCGTGATGCGCCGGAAAGAAGGCGTACGAATGATCGATTTCAACGCGAAACTCGGCTTCATCTGCGATATGGACGGCGTGATCTATCACGGCAACAACCTGCTGCCCCATGTGAAGGAGTTCGTGGACTGGCTCAGGAAGGAGGACAAGAAGTTCCTCTTCCTGACCAACAACAGCTCCAGAACCCCGCGCGAGCTGCGCCAGAAGCTGCTGCGCATGGGGCTGGACGTGGACGAGCACAACTTCTACACCAGCGCCCTGGCCACCGCGCAGTTCATCAGCACCCAGATGCCGGGCGCGTCGGCCTACGTCGTGGGCGACCCGGGCCTGCACAACGCGCTCTATGAGGCGGGCGTCACGCTCAACGACGTGAATCCCGACTACGTGATCATCGGCGAGACCGTCAACTACAACTTCAACACCATCACCAAGGCCATGCGTCACGTCAAGAACGGCGCGCGCCTGATCGGCACCAACTCCGACCTGACCGGCCCCTCCGACGACGGCATACTGCCCGCCTGCCGCGCGCTGGTCACCCCCATCGAGCAGACCACCGGCATGAGCGCCTACTTCGTGGGCAAGCCCAACCCGCTGATGATGCGCACCGGGCTCAAGCTCCTGGGCGTACACTCGGCCGACGCCTGCATGATCGGCGACCGCATGGATACCGACATCATCGCGGGCATCGAGTCCGGCATGGATACCGTGCTCGTGCTCTCCGGCATCACCACCCGCGAGGAAATGCTCAGCTACCCCTACCGCCCCGGCATCGTGCTGGGCGACGTGGGCGACATCGCCCGCCTGGCGCAGGAGGCGAGTCGGCAGGGCTGACAGCCACTCGCTGCCGCCGGGCAGGCTGAGCCTGCGCGCACCTGCTGCCGCCGGACAGAACACGAATCCTTCGGCCATAAATTAGAGCCTCAGGATTCTTCGTCTGTAGAAATCGCGGGGGTACTTCCTCGCAGGGATTACGAACCGCACCTCCGGTTCTGACGCGAATTCGGGAACCACAGATTGGAGTTCCCGAATTCTTCATATAATACTGTCTCCGCGGATAAGCCCTTGCCGTTTCCATATCACGGAAACCGATAAGGGCTTTTTTCAGAAAGCTCTCTGAACCACATTTCATTCGGGGAACCGCATCGCTTCCCGTCATATATACCGTGGATCAAAGTACTTTTCGGGAGAGCTCGAGAGGGGCTTTTCTTAGAAAAGCCGCCTCTCGAACGTATCCTTACTTCCCCGCCGCAAGCCGCTTTTTGAGCCGGTCGGAGACAAACAGTCCCATGGCCAGCTTGATAAGGTCGGGCACGATGAACGGCCACACGCACCAGCCCAGCACCAGGGCAGTGGTCACTTCCTTGCCCGCGCGCACGCTGACCGCCTGAAACCAGGCCGTGCCCAGGGCGTAGGTGGCGATCAGGCCGAGCGCCATGCCGGCCGCCCTGACCCAGAGCCTTTCGCCCGCGCAGGCCGTCAGCAGCCAGTAGATCAGACCCGTACCCAAAAAGCCGACCAGGTAGCCGCCCGTGCTGCCCGCCAGCGCGCCCAGGCCGCCCTTGAAGCCCGAAAAGACCGGAACGCCCACCGCGCCCAGCAGCAGATAGGCCAGTATGCTCAGCGTGCCGTTTCGCCCGCCCAGCAGGCCGAGCGTCATGAACACCGCGAAGGTCTGCAGGGTGAAGGGGACGGCCCAGGGGATGGTGATCCATGCGCACACGGCCATCAGGGCCACGCACAGCGCCATACGGGTCAGGTCTTTTACTTTCATTGTCTCTGTCTCCTTTTGTTTTTTGAGGGACGATCGGATTTCCTTCCATACTATACCCCACCGCCGCGGGTCGTGTCAATCTCATTTTCGTTCATTGCGTGCACAGGAAATGTTTAGCTGTTTTTAAGCGTTTCATGGTTGTAAAAGCCCATTTTATGCCTTATAATAGCCTTGACAATAACCATGAAAGCGAACGACTGTCATGCAAATCAATATGGACACGATCAAGCGCCGCCTGAAGCGCCTTCTCGAGGCCATACTCAACCCCAGTTTCCTTCTGTGCTTCGGCCTGGCCTGGATGATCACCAACGGCTGGTGCTATCTGTTTTTGCTGTTCGGGACGTGGTTTTCCTGCAAATGGATGACCATCGTGGGCGGCGCGTACGCCAGCCTTTTGTGGCTGCCCTTCACGCCGGAGAAGATCCTGACGCTGGGTCTGGCCATACTCTTTCTGAGATGGCTTTTTCCGCACGACCAGAAGACGCTGCAGGCGCTGCACGACGAGTACACGCTGCTCAGGCAGAAGCTGCGCGACCAGATCGCCCGCCTGAAGGAAAGGCGGCGGAATAAAAAACAGTAGCCGCCCGGATGCGGGTCTGTGCCTTTCGGCGGCGCAGGCTCTTGATTCCGCGGCGGTTTTCTGGTACAATAGAGGACGAATACCGGCATACAGGAGGAAAGAACGAACTATGGAACGCAAAAATGCCTGGAAAAGCTACAATGAGGAAGAGCGCGCCAGCCTGTTCGGCCTGGGCGAGCGCTATCGCGAGTTTCTGAACAACGGCAAGACCGAGCGCGAGTGCGTGAAGCAGGGCGTGGAGCTGGCGAAGGCGCGCGGGTATCGCGACCTTGCCGACCTGATCGCTGCGAGGGAAGCGGTCAGGCCGGGCGACAAGCTGTACAGCGTGTGCATGGACAAGGCGATCATGCTCTTCGTGATGGGCGAGGAGCCGCTGGAAAAGGGCCTGAACATCGTGGGCGCGCACATCGACTCGCCCCGCATGGATCTCAAGCAGAACCCGCTGTATGAGGACAGCGACCTGGCCTACCTGGACACGCACTACTACGGCGGCATCAAGAAGTATCAGTGGGTGACGCTGCCGCTGGCGCTGCACGGCGTGGTGGCCAAAAAGGACGGAAGCCTTGTGCAGATCGTCATCGGCGAGGACGAGAACGACCCGGTCGTGGGCGTGTCCGACCTGCTGATTCACCTGTCCGGCGACCAGATGCAGAAAAAGGCCGCAGAGGTCATCAGCGGCGAGGATCTGGATCTGATCGTGGGCGGCGCGCCGCTTGAGGGCGAGGACAAGGACGCGGTCAAGGCGGGCGTGCTGAAGCTGCTCAGGGACAAGTACGGCATTGAGGAGGAGGATTTCCTCTCCGCCGAGATCGAGGTCGTGCCCGCCGGCAGGGCGCGCGACTTCGGCCTGGATCGCAGCATGATCCTTGGCTACGGCCACGACGACCGCGTGTGCGCCTTCGCCGCGATGGACGCGCTGTTCAGCCTGAAGGAGACCCCCAGGTACACCTGCTGCTGCCTGTTCGCCGACAAGGAAGAGGTCGGCAGCGTGGGCGCGACCGGCATGCGCGCGCACTACTTCGAAAACGCCGTGGCCGAGCTGATGGGTCTGACCGGCGGCTACGACGGACTGGTGCTCAGGCGCGCGCTGGCGAACAGCCGCATGCTCTCCTGCGACGTGAGCGCGGGCTTCGATCCCTCCTACGCCGGCGCGTTCGAGAAGAAGAACGCCGCCTTCCTGGGCCGCGGCGTGTGCTTCAACAAGTTCACCGGCTCCCGCGGCAAGTCCGGCTCCAACGACGCCAACGCCGAGTTCATCGGCCAGCTGCGCCGCATCATGGACGACGCGAACGTCGCCTTCCAGACCGCCGAGCTGGGCAAGGTGGACGTGGGCGGCGGCGGAACCATCGCCTACATCTGCGCGCTGTACGGTATGAACGTCATCGACAGCGGCGTGGCCGTGCTGTCCATGCACGCGCCCTGGGAAATCATCAACAAGGCCGACCTGTACGAGGCCGTCAAGGCCTATGCCGCCTTCATGAAGGAAGCAGGCTGAGCGTCGGCAGGCAGTGCCTGCACCCACCTGCTGCCGGTCGGCAGTGCCGACGGACATTTGCTGCCGCCGGTCGGCAGGGCCGACACCCACTTGCTGCCGCCGGTCGGTAGGGCCGACAGCCACTTGCTGCCGCCGATTCTGGCGACGAAATCAGCCGCCATAAATTGGAGCGGCTGATTTCTGCGAAACTCCCGGAGAGCTCGAGAGGGCCGCAGCCCTTTCGAACTTTCAATCGCGCCCAGCGGCGTGTACGGTGGGCACGGGGCGATTTTTGCGCCGGAAAATCTCATTTTCCAGAGAAAAAAACGCTTCCTTGCAGGCTCCGCGCCCGAAAAATCTTTGATTTTTAGCGGAGACTGGAGAGGGTGGCAGTGGCGGGGGAGCTTGCTT
>CAKUFB010000097.1 GCA_934647145.1 uncultured Clostridia bacterium | reverse complement strand
GCTGTCGGCACTGCCGACCGGCAGCAACCGGAACCGGGCACTGCACGGTGGGGTAGGCAATGCCTGCCGGGCTAACTTCGGTGGGGGTCTGGGGGAGCGCAAAGCGGAGCGGAGCCTCCCCCAGCCGAGGCGGCAGCGCCGCCCCGCAATCCGCAAGGAATTTGCGGATTCGAAGAAATCGGGAACTCCAATCTATGGTTCCCGATTTCGTCAATAGGATGCGCGGCAGCAACCGGCTGTCGGCACTGCCGACCGGTAGCAAGTGGAACCAGGCACTGCCTGGCCCGGGTCGGCGCGGAATACGCCGCCGGGCGCGTCGACCGGAACCCATGTGCCGTCCTCCAGGCGCTCGACGCGGCAGATCTCGAGGCCGGGAATGGTCAGGCGGGTCAGACTGCCCTCCTCGCGCAGGCGGGAGACCACCGGCACGGCGTTCACGTCGACGTCGCGGTTCATGAAAGCGCTGCCGCAGAGGTTTCGTCCCCGGTACGGGTCGTTGACGTAGAACTGATCGGGCAGCACGGTCAGCAGCCACCGCCCATCCTCCTGCCTTTCCAGCAGGTACGCGCCGTTGCCCTCGCGCACCGCGAAGGGGCAGGTTCCCTGCGCCAGTACGCGCGAAACCTCGCCCTGCACGGCAAACTCGCCCTCGCCCGCCCAGTACAGCGTGTCCCCCTCCTGCGCGGCGCAGAAATCCGTGCGCGCGTCCAGTGCGTAGCCCGCCTCCCGCCAGCAGACCTCGCCCTCGGGCAGCGGAAGATCGCGCGGCGTCTGCCTGAACACCGCGCCCGCCGCCGCGAAGCCCACCGCCCGCCGGGGCGTGTGGTACAGGTTCATGTACTGCATCACCCAGCCCGGGTTGTAGTCGCCCAGATCGCGCGGGGTATAGGTGAAGTAGGCCGCGCACTGCACGCCCAGCGAGGCCATGACCCGCGCCGCCGCCACATGATCGAATCCGGTCAGCGTGCAGGTTATCGCCCACTCGTAGCTGACCAGCGGCTTGCCCAGTCCCCGCACGTCGCCGCGCATGTACTGCGCATAGGCCTTATCCTCGCCCAGCAGCTGCTCGGGAATGATGCGCTCGTTCGGGGTGTAATAGCGTCCCAGGTCGCTGTAAAAGGCCAGGCTCAGCACGTCGACCCGCCGCGCGTTCTTCAGCATCTCGCGGAAATGCGGCCGGTCGAAGCCGTAACAGATGTGTACCTTCAGCGCGCGCCCGCCGAAAAACTCCTCCACGACGGCAAACATCCGCTCGATGTACCGCCCCACCAGATCGGCGCAGAAGCGCTCGCGCTCGTCGTCCGTGTCTGGGATCGCCCGCTCCTTCAGGTACTCCGCGTACATCCCCAGCAGCTCGAGCTCCCGGCGGCGAATGGGATTTTTCAGGCAGGCCTCGCGATGCTCCTCGAGCGAGCGCATCAGCCCCGCGCCCGGGTATTCCGGCTCGTTGAGCGCCTCGACCAGCGCGATATGCTCGTATTCAGGCATGGTCTTGCCCGAAAAGGCGTTCCTGTGCGCGAAGAGCTGGCGCAGGTAGCGCTCCTGCGCCTCGAGAACATGCGGGTGCCAGATCAGCATGTGCTTGGGGCAGAAGCTGGCAAAGCCCATGCCGTCCACGTCGGCCAGCGTGACGTGCGCATATCCCGCGCGCAATCCGGCCTGAAGCGAGGTGGAATTCCACCAGGCCATGGCGGTGATCATGACGTAAATGCCTGCCTGATACAGCCGCTCGATCAGGTAGTCCAGCAGCTCCAGGTGCTCGTTATCGATCAGATTGCCTTCCGCGTCGGTCAGCTCCCGGTCGAACAGGTGCATCCGCACCAGCTGCACCCCCATGCGCTGAAAGTCCTCGATGTCGCGGTCGATGGCGCGCCGGACGGACACGCCCTTGGCCTTCAGCCCGGCGTAGCTGTGATTAAACGGCGCGTAGTAATTCACCCCCCACAGGCGCACCTCGCGGCCGCTTTTGTCCACGATCACCTGCTCCTTCACGGAAAACGGCGTCTGAAAAGTCATTTGAATCATCCCTCCCTGCCCCCTACTATAGCCCAGGCCCGGCGCAAAGGCCATGTACAATATTGACCTTCTCGCCGGACGCGTTGTCATCCCGCTGCGATTGTGTTATAATGGATACACGAACTCTGAGTCCGGGAGGCGGCGCGGCAATGGACAATTTCATGGATTACACGCAGTACCAGTATTCCCTGCGCGAGACGATGGATCCGAGCATCACCCTGTGCGGCATGCGCGACAACGACTACCAGCACCGGTTCAGCTTTCGCCTGACCTCCTATCTGCTGTGCTATGTGGTGCGCGGCACGGCGTATCTGCAGAACCGCTGCACGCAGTCCCCTGTCGAGATCCGCGCGGGCTCGCTCTATATCCTCTATCCCAACGACCCGCTGCAGTCCTACTACACCCTGCCGGACGACGGCTGGACGATCTACTGGGTGGGCGTGTCCGGGCGGTTCATCCGCTCCTTCCTCGCAAGCGCGGGCGTCCGGCCGGAAAAGCCCTGCCTGACCCTGCGCAGCGACCCGGCCATCGTCGGAATCTATCAGAAAATGCTGCTCCTGATGCGCAACCAGAGCTATACCCGGGCGCTTCAGTGCCAGGAGCTGCTCTTCAGGCTGCTGAGTATCGTCCACGAAAGCGCCATGCAGCCCGACGTCTGCGACTATGTGGAGCAGGCGCTCTACATCATCCGCCAGAACTACAGCCAGAGCCTCTCCCTCGCCCGCATCGCCGACAGCATCAAAATCAACAAGAGCTACCTCGCCCGCCTCTTCCGCCAGCGGCGCGGCGAAACCGTCATGGACTGTCTCACCGCCGTCCGCCTGAACGCCGCCAAAAACCTGCTTGCCAAATCCGCCTACTCCGTCGCCGAAATCGCCGAGCTGTGCGGCTATCAGGACGCTTTCTACTTCTCCCGCGTCTTCAAAAAAAAGCTCGGTCTCTCCCCTTCCGAGTTCCGGGAGGGAACGTTGGGGGAGCGCCAGAGCACTGGGAGAACGTTGGGGATGCCGCCTTTCTGACCGGGCAGAGAACGTTGGGGAGGCCGCCTGAGAAAGGCGCCTCCCCAAACCCCACCCGGAAAGCACATTGATCCGCATTTCGAAACGGGCAAAAGATATGCACTTCCCCGAATCCGGCGTGGTTCGGGGTATTTTTGTCCGGCAGATCGCACCGCGTCAGTCTTGGATGCAGCAGCGGAGGCAATGCCGACATGAGTTTTCCGGGGAATTCCGGAAAACCGAAGAACCCAGCCGCTTCAATCTGTGGCGGCTGGGTTCGTGTTCTGTCCGGCGGCAGCAAGTGGCCGTCGGCCCCGCCGACCGGCAGCGCCGCCCCGCAATCCGCAGGAAATCCTGCGGATTCGCAGAACCCAGCCGCTTCAATCTATGGCGGCTGGGTTCGTGTGCTGTCCGGCGGCAGCAAGTGGAACCGGGCACTGCCCGGTCAATATTGTCCATGAAACGGGCAACGTCATGTATGGCCGCGAGCGCGGTTTGGGCCTATAATGGAGGCACAGGCTCCGGAAAAGGCTTCCGGACGCGGCGACAACTTGAAAGGAGTCCGTTTTTCGTATGGAATTTGATCAGATGAACTGGATGGGCGTCAGCATCGAGCAGTATCCCCGGCTTGCAGGCGAGGCTGACGACACGGCGCGCCTTGCCCGGGCGGTTGAAGCCAACCCGCACGGCGTGCTGCTGTTTCCGAAGGGCGAGTATCTGCTGTCCTCGCCGCTTGCGATCGGCAACTGGTGCTCGCTTTTCCTGGCCAAGGAGGCGGTTTTCCGCGCCGTCCGGCCGATGAGCTACCTGGTGGAGTGGAACGGCGGGATGGAGAACCTGTTCCACGACTACGGCATGTTTATACAGGGCGGCGTGTTCGACGGCGGCGCGGTTTCGGGCGGCGTGCGCCTGCGCAACATCCACCACTTCACCCTGCGCGACAGCTGGTTCAAGGACTGCAAAACCGGCCTGTGCGTGGGCGACCGAACCGACTACAAGAACTACGAGCTGTACGCGACCAACCTGTATTTTCGAAACGAGGTGGGCATCGAGGACAGCGTCGGCGTGTGCATCCCCAGCCACGCCGATCACTACCTGGACGGCGTCATCGTGGTGGACTACCAGACCGGGTTCTACCTGAACTGCGGCAGCTGCTACCTGTCCAAGTGCCACTCCTGGGTCACGAACGTGATTCCGGATATGGAGAAAACCGTCGCCTTCGACCTGGCGGGCGGCGGCTGCAACACGCTCACCGACTGCTATGTGGACACCTCGCACGTCGGCGTGCGCGTGCGGGCGGGCAGGATTCGCATGAACAGCGTCTTCGGCTATCACAACGCCAGCGCCTACGGCGGCCGCGGCCACACCTTCATCTCCTATGAGACCGACCAGCCCTTCTATCTCAGCGGCGGCAGCTTTATCGGCGCGCCGGGCGCAGGCGACGTGTTCTTTAAGGGCGAAATCACCCCCAACGTACACATGCAGTGGGTGGACTGCCAGAACCTGACCGGCACCGAGGTGCTGGACGCGTGCGGCAGATAGGAGGCTTACATGGCGAAAACGGTACTGGTCACCGGCGCGGGCACGGGCATCGGGCGCGAGGCGGCGCTGGAGTTCGCGAAGGCGGGCTACGACGTGGCGCTTCATTATAACGGCAGCGCGCAGGGGGCGCAGGAGGCGGCCGAGGCCATCCGCGCCCTGGGCAGGCAGTGTATGACGGTGCAGGCGAACCTCACGCAGCTTTCCCAGCTGCGCGCGATGTTTGCGCAGGTCGGCGAGCGCTTCGGCGGGCTGGACGCGTACGTGAGCAACGCCGGACTGACCCTGAAGAGCCGCATTGAGGACATGACCGAGGAGGACTTCGACCTGCTGTGCGGCGTGGATCTGCGCGCCTGCTTTTTCGGGTTGCAGGAGGCCGAGCGGTTGATGAAGGCAAAGGGCGGCAGCATTGTGCTGATCGCCTCCAACCACGCCTATATGCAGCACCCGCTGTGCGCCGCCTACGCCGCCATGAAGGCCGCCATGCTCAAGCTGTGCAAAAGCGCGGCCATGGAGATGGGCAGGTACGGCATACGCGTCAACGCGATCGCCCCCGGCTGGACGGATACCGGCGCGGCGCGGTTGGGGCGGCGCGAGGATTCCTATTATCACATACCGCTCAGGCGCTGGTGTACCGCGCAGGAGGTGGCGCAGGCGGCGCTGTTCCTGTGCGGACAGTGGGCGGGGTCGATCACCGGCGCGGCGCTGACCATGGACGGCGGCGCAAGCCTGCAGACCGACCCGCTGGAGCGATACGGCTATAACGAAAGGGAGGACTGAAGATGAGCGAGCTTAGAGGAATCTGTCCGATTATCGCGACCCCCTTCACCGCGAAGGGCGCGGTGGACTACGACTCGCTGGAAAACCTGATCCGCACGCTGATACAGGGCGGCTGTCAGGCGGTGACGCTGTTCGGCATCGCGGGCGAGTACTACAAGCTGACCGACGACGAAATGAAGAAAATGGCGCGGCTGACCGTCGATACCTGCAAAAGGTACGGCGGCACGAGCATCCTCTCCGTCACCCAGCACGCCGCGCAGGTCGCGGTCGAGCGCGCAAGGCTGTACGAGGAGATGGGCGCGGACAATTTGATGCTGCTGCCGCCCTTCTTCCTCAAGCCCGGACAGGCCGCGCTGTATCGCCACATGAAGGCGGTCGCTCAGGCGGTGAGCCTTCCCATCATGGCGCAGTACGCCCCCGAGCAGACCGGCGTGGCCATCCCGCCGCAGGTCTACGCGCAGCTGTTCGAGGAATGCCCGAACATCAAATATTACAAGATCGAGTGCAAGCCCGCGGGCGCGTACATCTCCAGTCTGCTCGATTTGACCGGCGGGCAGGTGGGCGTGTTCCTGGGCAACGCGGGCTATCAGTTCATCGAGGGCTTCGACCGGGGCGGTATCGGCGCGATGCCCGGCTGCTCGATGTTCGATCTGTACCTGAAAATGTACGGCGAGTACACGCGCGGCGACCGGGCGGCCGCGGCGCAGACGCACTCGAGCCTCATCCTGCCCATCCTCAATCACATCCGGCAGAACGTCGAAATGATCATCGCCTTCGAAAAGAAAATCCTCAAAAAGCGCGGAATTATTGAGTGCGACCTCTGCCGCGAGCCGGGCTTCGTCTCCGACAGGTACTACGACCGCCTGTTCGAGGAGCACTATGAGCGCATCGCGCCCCACTTTACCTGGAAGGAGGGGCAGGCATGACCGAAATCAGACGGCTGCCCATCCCCCGCTGCCTGCTGGCGGAGGGGCCTGTCTGGGACGCGAGGTTCAACCGCCTGATCGTCACCGACATCAACGGCAAAAGGCTCCACCTGCTCGACTGGGCCGCTCAGCGGACGCACACGCTGGCGCTGCCCCAGAAGGCCGGGTTCGCCGCGCTGTGCGAGGACGGCCTGGCGCTGGGTATGGAGGACGGCGCGTATTTTCTGCCCGAGGAATGCCTTGCGGAAGAGACGGCCGGCATGGAGGCGCTTTCGCCGTTGCACGCCCCGCAGGCCATCCCCGGCGAGCGCTTCAACGACGGCAAGCCCGGCCCGGACGGGCGGCTCTATGGGGGCACGCTCTGCCGGGAGGGACGCGGCAGGCTGCTGCGCATCGCCGGGGGACGGATGGAAACCGCGCTTGCGCCGGTGTCGATCTCAAACGGCCTGGCCTGGGTGGCGGACGGACGCACCCTGTACTACTGCGACACGTATACCCATCAGGTGGACGCGCTCGACTTCGACGAACAGACGGGTGAACTGAGCAATCGCCGCCCGGCCGTGGACTTTCACGACCTGCGGGCAGGCGCGCCGGACGGGCTGTGCATCGACCGCGAGGGCAGGCTGTGGGTGGCCGCGTGGGGCGAAGGCGCCGTGTACCGCTGCGACCCGAAAACCGGCGAAAAGGTTCGCGCCGCAGAGCTCCCCGGAGCCAGTCACGTCAGCTGCACGGCCTTCGCGGGAGAAAGCCTTGACACGCTCGTCGTCACCACCGGCCTGGTCGAGGGCGAGGAAGGCTCGGGCTATACCTACGCCCTGAAGCCGGGCGCGCTCGGAACCCTTCCCTTCCTCTTCACCCGAAAGGAGCCCCGCCATGAATAACAATACCTCGCCCGTCTGGAAAAAACGCGGCACCCGGCAGGGGCTGCTGCGAAACGCCCTGCTCAAGGCCATGGGCTATACCGATCAGGACATCGAAAAGCCGATCATCGGCGTCATCAATACCTGGGCCGAAACCAACCCCGGCCACGTACACTTCAGGCAGCTCTCCGAGGCGGTCAAGCGGGGCGTGTGGGCGGCGGGCGGCTTCCCGCTCGAGGTCAACACGATGTCGATCTGCGAGGTTTTCTTCGACCTGTCCAGCCTGATCTACCGCAACCTGCTCTCCATGACCACCGAGGAGCTGATCGCCCGGCATCCCTTCGACGGGGTGGTGCTCATCGGCGGCTGCGACAAGAACATTCCCGCCCAGCTCATGGCCGCCGTCTCGGCCAACAAGCCCACCATCTTCCTGCCCGGCGGCGCGATGCTGCCCGGCATGTACAAGGGCGAGCCGCTGTGCTGCGGCACCGACAGCTTCAGGCTCTGGACGCGCTACAGCATGGGCGAGATCGACATGGACGAGGTCGTCGCTCACGAGGGCTGCCTGTATGGAAGCGCCGGTGCCTGCCCCATCATGGGCACCGCCAATACCTGCCAGACGGTCGCCGAGGCGCTCGGCCTGGCGCTGCCCGGCAGCGCGGCCTGCATCGCGGTGTCCGCCGAAATGCTGCGCGTGAGCGAAATGACCGGGCGGCAGATCATGCGCCTGGTGCAGGACAGCGTCTGTGCCCGCGACATCGTCACGAAGGACTCGATCGAAAACGCCATCCGCGTCCTCATGGCCTGCGGCGGCAGCACCAACCTGCTCATTCACCTCAAGGCCATCGCCCGGCGCGCGAGCATTGACCTCGACCTGATGGACTTCGACCGCATCAGCAACGAAACGCCGCTGCTGGTCAACGTCAAGCCGCACGGGCAGTACTCGGTGGGCGAGTTCGGCCACGCGGGCGGCGTGCAGGCCGTTATGAAGGAGCTAGCGCCGCTGCTGCACGGCGACTGCCTGACCGTGACCGGAAAAACAGTCGCTGAAAACCTCGAAAAGGCGCAGTACGCCTTCAACCGCGAGGTGATTCGCCCGATCGACAATCCGCTGCTCCCCTACGGCGGCATCAGCGTGCTCAGGGGCAACCTGGCCCCCGGCGGCGCGGTGGTCAAGCGCTCCGCCGCCAGCCCGCATCTGCTCAGGCACCGCGGCCCGGCGAAGGTCTTCGACGACCTGGCGGATGCGGAAAAATACCTGCTCGACGAGGACAGCGACATGACCTGGGATACCGTCGTCGTGCTGCGCGGCTACGGCCCCAAGGGCGCGCCCGGCATGCCTGAGTTCGGCAATTACCTGCCCATCCCCAGAAAGCTCTACAGGCAGGGCGTGAAGGATTTCGTGCGCATCACCGACAGCCGCATGTCGGGCGGCGCGTTCGGCACGGTGATCCTCCACTGCGCCCCGGAAAGCGCCGCGGGCGGGCCGCTGGCCGCTGTGCGCGACGGAGACATGATTACCATCGACGTGGATAAAAACCTGCTGCGGCTCGAAATCAGCGAGGAGGAGCTCTCCGAACGCCTGCGCCATGCTTCGCCCAAGGAGCACCCCGACGTCACGCGCGGCTTCGTACGCAATTTCATCGACCACGTTTTGCAGGCGGACGAAGGCTGCGACATGGATTATATGTAACGCTGTATAAAGGCCTGGCTTCCGCGCGCAGCTTCGCTGCGCGCCCGCGGGGGCGGGCTCCGCCCTCCCCCGCACCCCTCCCCGCAC
>CAKUFB010000096.1 GCA_934647145.1 uncultured Clostridia bacterium | reverse complement strand
ACACGCCGCTGGGCACGATTGAAAGTTCGAGAGGGTTGCGACCCTCTCGAGCTCTCCGGGGGTTTTTCGACAGTCTGAGGGGCTTTTCTTAGAAAAGCCGCCTCTCGATCGTTCTTAGGAGGTCAGAATATGAAGGTACTGGTTGTCGGCTCGGGCGGACGGGAGCACGCGATCATCCGGTCGCTGAAGACGAGCCCGCAGGTCGAGAAGCTCTACGCGCTGCCCGGAAACGGCGGCATCGCGCAGGACGCGGTCTGCCTGCCCGGAAACGTGAAGGATATTCCCGGCCTTGTGCAGGCCGCGAGGGACTACGGCGTGGATTTCGTCGTCGTGGCGCCGGACGATCCGCTGGCTCTGGGCGCAGTGGACGCGCTGCACGCGGCGGGCTTCGCCTGCTTCGGCCCGGAGAAGGCGGCTGCGCGCATCGAGGGCAGCAAGGTGTTCGCCAAGAGCCTGATGAAAAAGTACGGCATTCCCACGGCTGAATATCGCGCCTTTTCCGACCAGAACGAGGCGCTTTCCTACCTCGACACGGCCAAAGCGCCGCTCGTGGTCAAGGCGGACGGCCTGGCGCTGGGCAAGGGCGTGCTGATCTGCCCGACGATCGAGGAAGCGAAAAAAGCGGTCGTATCGATGATGGGGGACAGGGTGTTCGGAGAGAGCGGCTCGAGCGTCGTGATCGAGGAGTTCCTCGAGGGGCCGGAGGTGTCGGTTCTGTCATTTACCGACGGACGCACGCTGGTGCCGATGGTCTCCTCAATGGATCATAAGCGCGCCCTGGACGGCGATCAGGGACTGAATACCGGCGGCATGGGCGCCGTCGCCCCCAATCCGTATTATACGGACGCGATCGCCGCCGAGTGCATGGAGAAGATTTTCCTGCCCACCATTCGAGCGATGCGCGAGGAGGGCTGCCCGTTCAAGGGCTGCCTGTACTTCGGCCTGATGCTCACGAAGGACGGCCCGAAGGTGATCGAGTACAACTGCCGCTTCGGCGACCCGGAGACCCAGGTGGTGCTGCCGCTGCTTAAAAGCGACCTGTTCGAGGTCATGCGCGCGGTGGAGGAGGAACGGCTGGCCTCCTGCCCGGTGGTGTTTTCGCAGGAGCACGCCTGCTGCGTGGTGCTGGCCTCCGAGGGGTATCCCCAGGCGTATCAGACCGGCTTCCCGTTCACGGTCGATCCGGATTTCGACGCGCTGCTCTACTGCGCCGGGGTCAAGAAGCAGGGGAACGCCCTCGTGACCGGCGGCGGCCGGGTGGCGGGCGTGACGGCCTGTGCGCCCACGCTGCGCCAGGCGATCGAGAAGGCCTACCTCGGGGCGGACAAGGTTCGCTTTGCCAACCGATATATGCGGCATGACGTCGGCGCGCGGGCGCTGAAAGGAGAGGCATAATGGTTTATCGAGTGTTTGTTGAAAAGAAGGCGCCTTTCCGCACGGAGGCCGCCGCCATGGCGAAGGAGCTGCGCACGATCTACCGCATGGACGGCGTGAAGCGCGTGCGCGTGGTCAACCGCTACGACGCGGAGGACCTGAGCAAGGACGTGTTCGAGCGCGCGGTGTCCGGCGTGTTTTCCGAGCCGCAGGTGGATGAGGTCAGCTCCCGCCTGAACCCCGAAAGCGCCGGCCTGGTCTTCGCCGTGGAGTACCTGCCCGGCCAGTTCGACCAGCGCGCCGACTCGGCTGCCCAGTGTATCCAGCTGATGTGCGGCGGCGAGCGCCCGCGCGTGCGCACGGCCAGGGTGTACCTGATCGAGGGCGAGCTGACCGAGGCGCAGCGCGAGCAGGTCAAGAGGTTCGTCATCAACCCGGTCGAGAGCCGCGAGGCCTCCATGGAGAAGCCTGAAACGCTCGATACGGCCTACGACGTGCCCACCCGGGTGGAGACGCTGACCGGCTTTACCGGTCTCTCCGGCCAGGCGCTTTCCGACTTTGTGAAGAAATACGGCCTGGCGATGGACGCGGACGACCTCAAGTGCTGCCAGGACTACTTCCTCTCCGAGCGGCGCGACCCCACGCTGACCGAAATTCGCATGCTGGACACCTACTGGTCAGACCACTGCCGCCACACCACCTTCCTGACCGAAATCGACCATGTCGAGTTCGAGGACGCGCATGTGCAGGCCGCCTACGAGGATTACCTGCGCGTGCGCGGCGAGCTGAACCGCAAAAAACCGGTCACGCTGATGGATCTGGGCACGATCGCGGCGAAATACCTGAAAAAACAGGGGCTGCTCGACAAGCTGGACGAGTCCGAGGAAATCAACGCCTGCACGGTCAAAATCAAAATTCAGGTGGACGGCGAAACGCAGGACTGGCTGCTGCTGTTCAAGAACGAGACCCACAACCATCCGACCGAAATCGAGCCCTTCGGCGGCGCGGCCACCTGCATCGGCGGCGCGATTCGCGACCCGCTGTCCGGGCGCGCCTACGTCTACGCGGCGATGCGCGTCACCGGCGCTGCCGACCCCACCGTCCCGGTCGAGGACACGCTGCCCGGCAAGTTGCCTCAGCGCAAGATCGTGACCACCGCCGCGGCGGGCTATTCCTCCTACGGCAACCAGATCGGCCTGGCGACCGGCCAGGTGGACGAGCTCTACCACCCGGGCTACGCGGCCAAGCGGCTGGAGATCGGCGCGGTGATCGGCGCGGTTCCGGCGAAGAACGTGCGCCGCGAGTGCCCGATTCCGGGCGACGTGGTGATCCTGCTGGGCGGGCGCACCGGGCGCGACGGCTGCGGCGGAGCCACCGGCTCCTCCAAGTCGCACACCGCCTCCTCGCTGACCGCCTGCGGCGCGGAGGTACAGAAGGGCAACGCGCCCGAGGAGCGCAAGCTCCAGCGCCTGTTCAGAAATCCCGAGGCATCCCGCCTGATCAAGCGATGCAACGACTTCGGCGCGGGCGGCGTGTCGGTGGCGGTGGGCGAGCTGGCGGACGGCCTGGTGATCGACCTGAACGCCCTGCCCCGCAAGTACGAGGGGCTGGACGGCACCGAGCTGGCCATTTCCGAGTCCCAGGAGCGCATGGCGGTCGTGGTGGCGGCCGGGGACGCGGCGCGCTTCCAGGCGCTGGCCGAGGGCGAGAACCTCGAGGCGACCGTCATCGCCGTCGTGACCGAGGAAAAGCGGCTGGTCATGAACTGGAACGGCAATCAGATCGTGAACGTCGCCCGCGAGTTCCTGAACTCCAACGGCGCGCGCAAGCACATTTCCGTGCGCGTGGGCGCGCAAAAGCCCTATGAGCGCGCGGTGCCGGACGATTTCAGGCAGGCCTGGCTGAACATGGCGGGCGATTTGAACGTCTGCTCCAAGCGCGGCCTGTCCGAGCGCTTCGACTCCACCATCGGCGCGGGCACGGTGGTCATGCCCTTCGGCGGCAGGTACCAGCTCACGCCCTCGCAGGCGATGGTTCATAAGATCTCCGTCGAGAAGGGGGAGACCGACGCCTGCTCGTTCATGGCCTGGGGCTACAATCCCTGCCTGACCGAGCAAAGCCCCTACGCGGGCGCGTACCTGGCGGTGGTCGAGTCGGTCAGCAAGCTGATCGCCTCGGGCGCAGACCGGCGCGACGTGTACCTGACCTTCCAGGAATACTTCGAGAAGCCGATGAAGGATCCCACGCGCTGGGGTCAGCCGATGGCGGCGCTGCTGGGCGCGTTCAAGGCGCAGCTAGCGCTGGGCATGGCGGCGATCGGCGGCAAGGACTCGATGAGCGGCACCTTCGAAAAGCTGGACGTGCCGCCCACGCTGGTGTCCTTCGCCGTGACCGACGGAAAAACCGCGGACGCGGCGACCGGCGAGCTCAAGAAGGCCGGCCGCGAGCTCTGGCTGCTCACCCCAGAGTACGACGAGCACGGCCTGCCCGTGACCGAATCGCTCACGGCCTGCTATGATCAGGTGACCGGCCTTTTGCGCTCCGGCGCGGCGGTCTCCGCCTGGACGCCCACGTATGGCGGCGTGGCCGAGGCGCTGATGAAGATGAGCCTGGGCAACCGGATCGGCGTGAGGCTGGGGGAGAGCGTCGAGTGGAAGGAGCTGTTTGCCTGCCGATACGGCGCGTTCGTGCTGGAAATGGCGCGCGAGTATCCCGAAAAGCCGGGCTTCTCCGCCGTCCGCCTGGGCGAGACCACGGTGCAGCCCGAGATCGCGCGAGGCGGCGAGGCCGTCCCGATCGACGAGCTGCTGGCCGTCTATGAGGGCCGCCTCGAGGACGTGTATCCCTGCAGCATCCATCATACCCCGCGCGAGCTGCCCAATCTCTGCTATCGCGCCGAGTCCTGGCCGAAGCCTCGCCTGCGCGCCGCGAAGCCCCGCGTGCTGATCCCGGTCTTCCCGGGCACCAACTGCGAGTACGACACCGCCCGCCAGGCCGCGCTGGCCGGGGCCGAGCCGGAGCTCTTCGTCATCAACAACCTCAGCGCCCGGGGCGTTGCCCAGTCGGTGGACGAGTTCGCCCGCCGCGTGGCGCAGTCGCAGGTCATTTTCCTGCCCGGCGGCTTCTCCGGCGGCGACGAGCCGGACGGCTCGGGCAAGTTCATCGCCGCGTTCTTCCGAAACGCCGCGGTGAAGGATCAGGTCAACGAGCTGCTCAAGCATCGCGACGGATTGATGTGCGGCATCTGCAACGGCTTCCAGGCGCTCATCAAGCTGGGCCTGGTGCCCTTCGGCGAGATCATGGACATGGACGAAAGCTGCCCGACGCTGACCTACAACACCATCGGCCGGCATCAGTCCATGCTGGTGCGCACGCGCGTCGCCTCCAACAAGTCGCCCTGGCTGGCGCTGACGCAGCCTGGCGAGGTGTACACCGTGCCGATTTCCCACGGCGAGGGCCGCTTTATCGCGAGCGACGAGCTGCTCGCCCGCCTGATCGAGAACGGCCAGGTCGCCACGCAGTACGCCGACTTCGCCGGAAACGCCGCCTGGCAGGTGCAGTTCAACCCCAACGACAGCGTCTGCGCCATCGAGGGCATTACCTCCCCCGACGGCCGCGTGCTGGGCAAGATGGGGCACAGCGAGCGCATCGGCGCGGGTCTGTACAAAAATGTGCCCGGTGAGTACGACATGGGGCTGTTCCGCGCCGCCGTGCGCTACTTCGCCTGAAAGGCTCAACGATAGGAGGATGCTACGATGAAGACCGATATCGAAATCGCACAGTCCACCCCCATGAAGAACATTATGGAAATCGCCGCGCGCGCCGGCATCGACGAAAAGTACGTCGAGCAGTACGGCCGCTACAAGGCGAAGATCGACCTGTCCCTGCTGGGCGAAGACCGCCCGCAGGGCAAGCTGATCCTGGTCACGGCGATCACGCCCACCCCCGCCGGCGAGGGCAAGACGACCACCACGATCGGCCTGGCGGACGGCCTGTCCCGCCTGGGCAGGAAGGTCATGGTGGCGCTGCGCGAGCCCTCCCTGGGCCCGGTGTTCGGCGTCAAGGGGGGCGCGGCCGGCGGCGGCTACGCCCAGGTGGTGCCCATGGAGGACATCAACCTGCACTTCACCGGCGACTTCCACGCCATCGGCGCGGCGAATAACCTGCTGTGCGCCATGCTGGACAATCACATCTATCAGGGCAACGCGCTGAACATCGACCCCAGGCGGATCGTGCTGCGCCGCTGTGTGGATATGAACGACCGCCAGCTGCGCTTCGTCGTGGACGGCCTGGGCGGCCGGATCAACGGCGTGCCGCGCGAGGACGGCTACGACATCACCGTCGCCACCGAGATGATGGCGGTATTCTGCCTGGCCCGCTCGATCAGCGACCTGAAGGAACGCCTCTCCCGCATGGTCGTGGCCTATACCTACGACGAGCAGCCGGTGACCGCGGGCGACCTGCACGCGGTGGGCGCGATGGCGGCGCTGCTCAAGGACGCGCTCAAGCCCAACCTGGTGCAGACGCTCGAGGGTACGCCCGCGCTGGTGCACGGCGGCCCGTTCGCCAACATCGCGCACGGCTGCAACTCGGTCATCGCCACCCGCATGGCGCTCGCGCTGGGCGACTACGCGGTCACGGAGGCCGGCTTCGGCGCGGATCTGGGCGCGGAGAAGTTCCTGGATATCAAGTGCCGCATGGCGGGCCTGCGCCCCTCGGCCGTGGTCATCGTGGCCACCATCCGCGCGCTGAAGATGCACGGCGGCCTGGACAAGACCGAGCTGGGCAGCGAGAACCTCGAGGCGCTGGAGAAGGGAATTCCAAACCTGCTGCGCCACGTCTCGAACATCAAAAACGTCTATCACCTGCCCTCGGTCGTCGCGGTCAACCGTTTCCCGACCGACACCGACGCCGAGGTCAGCTGCATCATCGAGAAGTGCCGCGCGCTGGGCGTGAACGTCGTGCTGTCCGACGTCTGGGCGAAGGGCGGCGAGGGCGGCGAGGCGCTGGCCGGGGAGGTGCTGCGCCTGTGCGAGCAGGACAACAGCGGCTTCGCCTTCTCCTATGAGCTGGACGCGACCATCGAGGAGAAGATCGAGGCGGTTGTCCGGCGCGTGTACGGCGGCAAGGGCGTTTCCTTCTCGCCCGAGGCCAAGAAGGCCGTCTCCCGCCTGAAGAAGCTGGGCTTCGGCAGCTGCCCGGTCTGCATCGCCAAGACGCAGTACAGCTTCTCCGACAATCCCAAGAAGCTGGGCGCGCCCGAGAACTTCACCGTCAGCGTGAAAAACGTCAAGGTCTCCGCCGGCGCGGGCTTTATCGTCGTGCTGACCGGCGACATCATGACCATGCCCGGCCTGCCCAAGACGCCTTCTGCCGAGAAAATCGACGTGGACGACGCGGGCCGCATCACCGGTCTGTTCTGAGAAGCATCCCCGAATACGACAAAAGGCCTGGCCGTTTTCCCGGTCAGGCCCCTTTCTTTTGTGTTACTGCACGCCGCTTGAGCCGGTGGGGGCGGTCGTGGCGGCGGCGTTGTCGGTGGTATCCGGCGCGTCGGTGCCGGCGGGCTCAGGCGTGGCGGTCGGCTCGGCAGTGGCCGGCGCGTCGGTCGCGGTGGGCGCGGTCGTCGGGCGGGTCGCAGGGTTGTCATTCGCGCAGCCGGTCAGGCAGAGCGCGAGCAGCGCCGCGACGCAAAGCAGGCTTGTCAGCTTCTTCATAAATGAACCTCCTTGAATCATGACTGGGTGATTACAGGGGGTATTTTATGGAGAAGCGCGCGGAATTATGCGTCGAAATTCCCGGCCATTGCAAGCAGCGTTTCCCCGGCGCGGCGGGCGGTTTCAAGACAGGAGGGAATCAGCGCGTCGGGTATGCGCCCGTAGACGAATTCGAAGGACAGCTTGCCCTGATACCCATGCTCGCGCAGCAGCGCCATGTGCGCCTCCCAGTCGATTTCGCCCAGAAAGGGCAACAGGTGCTGATCCTCGCGGTGGTTGTTGTCGTGTACGTGGGTGCAGACCAGGTAGGGCGCAGCCTGCCTGAGCGCGTCCAGCATGCCGTCTCCGAAGGCGCAGCGCGCGTGGCCGAAATCCCAGCAGCAGCCCACCTCGGGCGTATGGAAGCGCTCGATGACCGCGAGCAGCTCCTCTACGCGCGCGGTATATCGGTTTTTTCCATCAATTTCCGGGAAGGCCTTGTCCTCGAACAGGTTCTCAACCGCCACGACCAGCCCGTTTTTCGCGGCGAAGTCCACCCAGGGCGCAAGAAAGTCACAGGTGTAGCTGAGGATTTGCTGCTCGTCGTAGCGGCCTGCCGGGCGATACTCGTCGGCGTGTACCACGACGTATTTTGCGCCCAGTATGCGCGAGGTTTCAAACGCGCGCCGGTAGTACTCGGCGAACAGCGCAGGCTCGTAGGAGCCGTATCGGTTAAACGGCGCGTGCGTCTGCTCGACCGACAGACCCGCCGCGTCCAGCGCCTCGCGCTGACGGTATGCCTCGGCCTGCCAGTCGTCCCGGGCATATTCGCCGGAGTAGTCCAGGCGCCGAAAGCCGGCCTGGGCGCACCAGGCGGCGACTGTTTCCAGGGGTCTCAGCGTCTGCGTGTGCCGCTGCCTGCGCAGGTAGTCCAGGTTGATCGAAAGCTCCATGGTTTTACACCTCATCGCTCCCCGGTCGAACCGAAGCCGCCCCGGTCGGGCGCGTCCAGGCGCTCCACCTCGACAAACTCCACCGGCTCCATGACCCTCTGAATGCGGAACTGGCAGATGCGGTCGCCCCTGCGGATGACCGTGTCGCGCACGGCCAGCGCGGGAAAGCCCCACACGTCGTTGTCGCCGCAATAGCTGTTGTCGATTACGCCCATCGAGTTGACCTGAAGAACGCCCCATTTTTTGAAGGTGGAGCTGCGCGGTACCAGGTGCGCCTCGTACCCCTCGGGCAGCTTCATGCTCACGCCCAGCGAGATGACGCGGAACTCGCCCGCCTTCATCTCCACGTCCTGGGCGGCGCGAAGGTCGATCCAGTTGCCCTGCGCGAGCTTCTCCACGCGGGGCAGCTCGGAATCGTGATACTTAATCCATATCGTGTGCATATCGTTTATTCTCCTTTGCAGTGCGCGCTGAGCGCGGCCTCGGCGCAGCGTATGCCGTCCACCGCCGCCGACAGGATGCCGCCCGCGTAGCCCGCACCCTCGCCGCAGGGATAGATGCCCTCGACCGAGGAAACGCAGCGCTCGTTTCGCGTGATGCGCAGCGGGGAAGAGGAGCGGGTCTCCACGCCGGTCAGCAGCGCGCCCGGCGAGGCGAAGCCGCGCAGCCTGCGATCCATCCGTGTGATGGCCAGGCGCATGGTCTCGACCACGAAGCCCGGCAGGCAGCTGTCCAGCGACGTGTACGTCACGCCCGGCCGGTACGTCGGCTCCACGTCGCCCGCGCTCGTCGACGGCACGCCCTTCAGGAAGTCGCCCACCCGCTGCGCCGGGGCGCGGTAGTTTTCGCCGCCCGCCAGGAAGGCCGCGCGCTCCCAT
>CAKUFB010000095.1 GCA_934647145.1 uncultured Clostridia bacterium | reverse complement strand
CTCTCGAGCTCTCCGGGGTTTTTCGACAGTCTGAGGCGGCGCGTTTGCCGTCCGGCGGAAACGGCGTGCGAAAGCTTAACGCCGGCGGCAGGCGCGCGGGGGCGCTTTTCCCTTGACACAGGCGTGGTTTTCGCGTATCATATGATAGCGGTACGCTGGATATACACGGCGATATGCAGAGCGCCGCGTCCGGAGCAAATCGGAAGGAAAGAGGTACATGCGATGCAAAACAGGAGGACGTCCGCTGAAAAACCGGCAAACGGGGTGTTTCGCGAGGCCTGCCTGAGAGGGGCGAAGGCTGTGAACGTGCTTCTGGTCACGCTGCCCTTTTTGGGCTGCTGGCTTGCGTATTACGCGCCCAGGGTGGCGGTGGCGGTTTCTCCGCTGCGCAGCGCGTGCGTCGTCGCCCTCTTTGTGCTGCTCTTCTGCTTCTTTGGCCGAACCTACGACGCCTTTCTCCTTTCCGTCAGGCGGCCGGGCGAGCTGCTGGTCAGCCAGCTGCTGAGTATTCTCATGACGGACGCCTTCCTGTTCATCGTCCTGTGGCTGATGAACGGCGGCTTCCCCAACCTGCTCCCGGCGCTGCTGGCGCTGAGCGGGCAGCTGCTCTTGAGCGCCGTGTGGTGCAGGCTTGCGCATGCCTGGCATAAAAGCCGCTTCGCCGGGCAGAAAACGGCCGTCATCTATGATCAAAAATCCAGCGCGGACGAGCTGCTTGACCGGGAGGGTCTGGGCGGCATGTTCAGCGTGCAGGTTCAGTGCACGGCGGAGGAATGCCTGAAGAAGGAGATGCGTCCGCTCGAGGGCATGGACGCGGCGATTCTGTGCGGCATACACAGTCACGAGCGAAACCGGATTCTCAAGTATTGCGTCGCCCACGGAATCTGTGCGTATGTGGCCCCGCGCATCGGCGATCTGCTGATGAGCGGCGCCCGGCGGACGCACCTGTGCCATCGGCCCTTGCTGCGGGTGGAGAGCTACAGCCCGTCGCCCGAGTTCCTCTTTTTCAAGCGGCTGTTTGACGTGGCGGCCAGCGCGGCGGCGATTCTGCTGACCAGTCCGCTGATGCTGGGCGTGGCCATCGCGATCAGGGCGCAGGACGGCGGCCCGGTGCTGTATCGCCAGACCCGGCTGACGCGCGGCGGCCGTCCGTTCAGCATTCTGAAGTTCAGGAGCATGCGCACAGACGCGGAAAAGGACGGGGTCGCCCGCCTCTGCTCCGGTGAAAACGACGACCGCATTACGCCGGTCGGACGCTTCATCCGCGCCTGCCGCCTGGATGAGCTGCCGCAGCTGTTCAACATCCTGGGCGGCAGCATGAGCGTCGTCGGCCCGCGCCCGGAGCGTCCCGAGATTGCGCGCCAGTACGAGCGCCAAATACCGGAGTTCAGCCTCAGGCTGCAGGCAAAGGCGGGACTGACCGGCTACGCGCAGGTGTATGGCAAGTACAATACGGATCCCTATGATAAGCTGCAGATGGATCTGATGTACATGGCCAAACCCAGCCTGCTCGAAGACCTGAGAATCATCTTCGCGACGGTCAAGATTCTGTTCGTGTCCGAAAGCACTGAGGGCATTCAGGCCGGTCAGACGACGGCTATGCACGAGGAAGCCGCCCAGGACGCTTCGGACGGCGGCGAGAAGCACGACAGGAACATTGCCTGACGAGTCGTCAGCGGGGATACCTCAAAATCGCGATTAATCGCCGAGACTGCGAAAACTCATGCGGGCGTCCGATCGGACGCCCGCGCTGCTTTTATCGGGGAAATCATTCGCCGACACACGGGGTGGGCTTGAGACCCTGAGTCACCGACTCGTCCACGGTGATGACCGGGAAGGCGGACGGGTCGTCCGGCTGCTCGACGCGCAGGGAACGATGAACCACCGCGGAGGGATACTGGCCGTCCGGGCAGTTGTGCTCCCACCAGATGAGCTTCACCACCTCCATGGCGCCGTCAGGCCGGGCGGCGCTTGCGTCGTTGCGGAAAAGGGTGCGTAACGCCTCCCTGAGCGCTTCCGCGTCCTCGGCGCTGAAGCCGGTCTTGGCGGCGAAGTGCGCATTGATTGAGCCGAAGGCGACGTACACGCCGTAGGAAACGCGGTGCTTCATGCCCATGGTATCGGCGGCCTTCCGGTCGGGGTCGGTGTGGGTTTCCAGGTTGACTGATTTTGTGATTTGCGTGCTGACGATGTGGACGTTCTTCACGGAAAACGCGCTTTGGATGCTCACCGGGCCGCGGATGCCGATGGACACGGCGTCGCTGCCCTCTTCATCGTTCTTTTTGCCGGACTTGAACGCGAAGACCTGGCCGAAGGCGCGCACGTCCAGCCACGTCCGGCAGGCGATGCGGGCGT
This sequence comes from uncultured Clostridia bacterium, assembly GCA_934647145.1. GTDB lineage: Bacteria > Bacillota > Clostridia > Christensenellales > Aristaeellaceae > CAKUFI01. Next base: position 6,574 of record CAKUFB010000095.1, on the reverse strand, counting down.
AGTCCTCGCGGGTCACGGCCCCCTCCGCGTCCTTCGATTTTTTCTGGGCGTTGATCGCGGCAAGGCACGCCCGCAGCTCCGGACAGCCCTCCGCGCGCTCCCTCAGGGAACGATAGCTGTCCCCTTCGGCGCGCCGGTTATCGGACTGGACAAACACGGGATGGCCTTCGTCGATCCAGCGGTTGCGGATCTTGCGCTTGAGACAGACGTCGGACACCTCGCCGAGGCCTTCATAGGTCGTGCGCGGCCGATTGCCGTCGAGAGGATCGCCGTTGGGGTTCGCGTTGCGCACGGTGAAAACGAGGGCGAAATCAATCTTGTTTTTCAGGGCGGCCATGCTTTACTCATCCTTTCGTTCTGAAGATTGGTTGTGCAAATAAAAGTAATAGAGGTAGGCGGGGCCGAGGGGCGCGTCGCTGTCCCACTGCCGCTCCAGTATGAACGCGTGCAGCGCGTCCGCGCGGCGGCGAATTTCCTCAGAAAACCCGCTTTTCCGCTGATAGGGGCGCATGCGCTCCGCAAGGTAGCCCCAGACCTCGTTCGGGCGCTGGGCGGTGCGCGCCATGAAGCGCATGGCGTTGCTGGGCCGGTTTTCCTCCTCCGTTTTCTCGAGATCCAGCGCGTAGCGCTCCATTTGGTTTTCCAGCGCCAGAAGCATGCCGAACGCGGCGTCGCGCGTGGATGGCGCCTTGAAGGGAACGGCGGCGGGCTTCCATGCCTGCCTGTTTAGGCCGGATTCGGCCGACAGCGCTTCAAGCATCGTCAGGTATCCGTGCAGAAAGCCGCATCCCAGCGGCGCGTCGGACAGGCGCTCCTCCGGAAGGAAGCTCTGCTCGATTTTGCAAAGCAGGCACTGGGCGTCCGCGGCGGCCTTCACGCCGCATTTTTCCAGATACGGAATCAGCCGGTCGTGAATTTTCGGCCAGGTGGTCATGGGTCTGTCGGCGAAGGCGGCGGTGAGCCGCATGGCGTTTGTGCGGCCGTCCCGGCTGCTGAGGATTGTTCCGTCTTCGGCTTCCTGCCGCTCGGAATGCCACTCGAAGCAATCCGCGACGGCCAGCAGACAGCCGAACAGCTCGTCGCGCGTTTTCGGCGGCGCGGCATCAGGCGGCGGGAGCTGCGCCTGGGAATCCTCCTCGTCGAGCGAAAACGCCCGGGACTGGGCGCTGAAGCCGATCAGGAAGCGGAAGGAGAGCGGCCGGTCGCCGCGCACGTCCGGGGCGCGGAACAGGCCCTCGATCCGGCCGAGCTGACGCTTGCAGCGCTGCGCGTATCCCGCCTCGCCCAGCGTCCTGAGGCAGGGGAGCAGCTTCCTGTACAGCTCAGGCCATGCCGCCCCGGGCTGCTGAACGAAGCGCGTCATCAGGCGGACGGCGCTGGTCTTGCCGTCGCCGCTTGCCGCCCGCTCAATCCCGTGCGCCATCGCGAACAGGCGGCCGTAGAGATAATCCCGGTCGGTACAGGAGGCGTCGAGCGCCGGCGACGGAATGGGCGCGTCCGAGCGGTCAAGGGCATGCCTGCGGATCATGGCGCAGGCCGCTGCGACACAGTCGAGCCACGCGCCGCCGTCCCATTTTCCCCTGGCGTTTGTGAAGCTCAGGGGCTGAACGGCTCTGTGAAAGGCGGCCTCGACCATGCTGCGGGGGAGCGCCTGTCCGTCGACGGTGCAGTGCAGCAGGCGAAGCTGGAGCTCCCGCATGCGCTTCGTGGCGGCTTTGCTGTCGTTGAAGTCGCTCAGTGCGATTCGAACCGCGTCCGCGCCCATGACGGCCTCGCAGATTTCCCTCCACGTGGCCGGGCGGTCGGATTCGCCGCCGGGCGGAGAAGGCATTTGCCAGCGGCAGGCTTCATGCCACTGACGGACGCGCGCGGAAAAGAGATTCCCCGGCATTTCCTGCTCGTAGGTGACCGACATGCGGCCGTTCGTTGCGGCCTGCAGGCCGACGAGTACGATGTGCTCGATGCGCTGCCGGACGTCGGCGGAGAGCTCGTCGGGCCTGGAAAAGGCCTCAAGCGCCTGAACGTCGCCCTCAATGGAGTTGAAAAGCGCGCAGAGATAGGGTTCGAAGGTATCGGGAGCCGGCTTTTCATCCACCGGCTCGAGCGCCGGCGCTTTCGTGTTCCAGCCGACGAGGCTCATGCCATACCTGCGAAAGCCCTGGCGCTCGAGCAGCCACTTGAGCGCGTTGTGCGCCTTGCAGGAGGCCATGACGCTGACGGTCGCCGCGCTTCGCTCCTCGACAAAGCGCCCCTTATACTGGAAGGGAAAGCCCGTGTCCCGGGACGAAATGAGCTTGGCGTTGCCCTGCAGCTTGGGGTGGTTCTCCATGATGGGCAGCCGCAGCCCGGTGACATAGCACAGTCCGGTTGATTGGGCGGGTCTGGAGGCGAGCAGCCTGACCCAGCTTTGGCGCACGTCCTCGCGCATCCACAGGCGCTGCTCCTCCCCGGCGCAGGCAATGCTGAAGCAGGCGACGCTCTTGGCGTCCGCGCCCTCGCCGTCCTGCCCGGAATACCGGAGCCTGAGCCCGGAAACCGAGCGCAGGTCGGCATGCAGCCTCTCCTTTTTGAGATAATTCAGCAGGATGCGCAGGCATTCCGGCGCATGGGGCGCATGGCACCAGTCGGTCAGCTGGGCAATGTAGCCTTCAAAAAACGGATGCTCCCGGTCCGCGATCAGGTACTTGAGCTCGTCGGCCAGGGGAAAGGGCGCGCAGGTCGAGCCCGTGCGCCCCTCCGCCTGCGGGGAGGAGGGAACGGCGAAGGACTGCCCGCCGTCCGGCAGCTGCCGCGCGGTGATAAACTCGCCGGAAGGGGACAGGAGGATGTCATATTTGATTTTCTTCTGAATGAAGCCGACGGGCAGCAGCGCGTTCTCGCCCTGCGCGCCGGCGGTATCGATGACCGCGTCATACGCGTCGCAGAGCTTTTGAAGGAAGCTCACCGGCCGTCACCTTCTTCCGAAAGCTCCGGAGCCGTATCCTCCGCGCAGGAGAAATTTCCAGACCTGCCGCCGAATTTCTTGGGCTTCATCGGGCGAACGAATCGGTACAGCGAAGGGTCGCAGTCCTCGGGCCGGGGAAAATGAATCTCGCCGTTCACCATTTTGGCGCGCCAGAAGCGAACGCCGAGCTCGTTTTTCCCAGTTTCGTCAGGATAGGCGAAGCTGTGAAACATGAGGCCGAGATCGATCTCGCCGCTCCCGTCGTAATAGCCCTCGCCCTCTCCGTAGGCGCAGGGCTCCACGTAGGCCAGGCACTCGCGCGTGCCCAGAAAGACGTCGCGCCGCCCGCCGCGCTCCACCATTCTGCGCGCAATGCAGTGGTGCTTGTGTTCATTTTGCCCGTCGGCAATGAGGTCGGGCTCCGTCCGAAAGGGGTTGGGGATGAAATGCGCGCGCACCTGATACAGCGGCTCCCTCAGATAGGTATAGATCGACAGGGTGCTGGGATGGCCGTCATAGCTGATCGGACGAACGCTCTTGCTCTCGGTCTGAATCGGGCGGACAACGCGGACGTCGTCCACGAGCCAGATGATTGAGGGCCTCCAGTGGATCTGCTCCGTAATCCCCTTGAGCGCCTGATAGGTTGGGACGGGAAACGTCGCCTTTTCACCGCCCATGCGCAGCGCGGGGTTTGAAAAGAGCGCGTATCGGCCGGATACCTGGTACTCGATGGCGTTACGGATTTTGGTTTCCAAGATTCATCACCTCTTTTGTGTAAGAATTGACACTTGATTCGATGGGCGCAATCCGGTATAATGGGGACGTCGCTGAAAATGCGTGGATTGAAATTAGGATAGTTTCAGGAGAGAATACACCGGAATCGCCGGGGAGATGCGCTGAGTACGTATCTCTCCGGCGTTTTCCAGTATACGAAGGAGGATCTAAGGCAACACCGCACAAATGAGGTGGTCGGCCGGCAGAAGGATTTTTCGTCAGATGCAAATTTCGAAGATTTACTGGGGATAAATCGAGAAATCTGCATGCCACAGATGGCGGAAAAGGCATCGCCCGACGCGCCGCTGAATTGTGCGGTGGTGCCTTAAAAACAAGTATAGTATACCACTGAATAGTTTGATTGTCAAGCTCTAGGACAGTTTAAGGAGAAAAAAATTACAGCCATTTGCTCACAAGGCTGAATACAAGAGAACCCCCGCTTCAGGCGGGGGTTCTGCGTTGTCTATAGCTGGGCTTCCAGGCGCACGCAGCGGCCCAGAATCAGCACGTTTTTGAGCTCCACGGCGTCCAGACGGAGCGCGTGGTCATAGGTCTGCAGCAGCAGCTTGCCGCCGTCCAGCTTCTTGATCTTGCGCACGGCGCGCTTGCCGTCCAGCTCGATGAGCATGATCGCGTCGTCGACCGGGGTGGCGGCGGGCACGGTGAGCAGCAGGTCGCCCGCGTGGATGCGGAAGCCGCGCAGCTCGTCGTCCTCGACGCGGAAGTAGATCACCTTGTCGGGGTTGCCGCCCTCGATGCGGCCGCCGATGACCGGCAGCAGGCGGTGGTCGATCACCACGCCGTTCGCGTCCAGTATGGGCACGCGCTTGACCACGCCGCCCAGCGCGTCCAGCCAGGCGTCGGTGGCCTTCTGGGTAGCCTCCTGCTCCTCGCGGGTGGGGGCGGGCTGCTCGGGCGCGCGCACCGGCAGGACGTAGGGACGGGGACGCGGCGGGGGCGTGAACTCGGGCTCGGCGGCCACCTCCAGCTCGGTGGAGACCGGGTTGGACACGCCCAGCGCCTTCAGCATGCGCTGCGCCTGGTCGTCGGACAGGATTCGGCGGCCCTGCTCGACTTCGTTGACAAAGGACTCGGACACGCCGCACTTGCGGGCCAGCGCCTTGGGGGTCATTTTGGCCTTCAGGCGCGCCGCCCTGATGGTTTCACCTAAACGGGTCATAGGGGTTCCTCCTGAAAACGGCTCAGCGAATGATCAGCTGATCGCGTTCTGCGCCCACGGAAACGAAGGGGATCGGGCAGCAGAGCTGCTTTTCGCAATAGAGCACATAGTCCTGCGCGGCCTGGGGCAGATCCTTAAACCGGCGGCAGTCGGAAATATCGCAGTGCCAGCCGGGCAGGTATTCGTACACCGGCCTGCAGGCGGAAAGCTCGGGGGTGTAGGGGAAGCGCTCGGTGCGGGTTCCGTCGGCCTTTTCATAGGCGACGCACACCGGGATGCGGTCGAGGTAGCTCAGCACGTCCAGCTTGGTCAGCGCCAGCTCGGTCGCGCCCTGCAGCTTTACGCCGTGACGGGTGGCCACCAGGTCGAGCCAGGCCACGCGCCTGGGCCTGCCGGTCGCCGCGCCGTACTCGTGTCCGGCCTCGCGCAGGTCGTGCGCCTCGTCGCCGGTCAGCTCGCCCACGAACGGCCCCTCGCCCACGCAGGTGGAATAGGCCTTGGCCACGCCCACCACCCGGTTCACCTTCACGCTGGGATAGCCGCAGCCGCAGGGCGCGTACGCCGCCAGCGGGGAAGAGGAGGAGGTGAAGGGGTAGATGCCGTAGTCGATGTCGCGCAGCGCGCCCAGCTGAGCCTCGAACAGGAACTCCTTGCCCTGCGCCTCGGCCGCCTCCAGCAGCTCGCCCGCGTCCACGATGTAGGGGCGAAGCTGGGAGCCGTACTGCTCGATCCAGGCCATGGTCTCGTCGAAATCGATCGGCGGCTGATGATAGGCCTGAGAAAAGACCGCGTTTTTCCAGTCGATCAGCTTATGCAGGTGCTTTTTGAGCGTCTCGGGGTAGAGCAGGTCGCCCATCTCCAGCGCCTTTTTCATGTATTTGTCGCCGTAGATCGGGGAGATGCCGCGCAGCGTGGAGCCGTAGCTGTCCTTGCCCAGGCGGATTTCCTCCAGCTTGTCCTGCAGCGGATGGAAGGGCAGCACCATCATCGCGCGGTCGGAAATCTTCAGGTTGTCCGGCGTGATGACGACGCCCTGACTGCGCAGCCGGTCGATCTCGCCGCACAGGTGCTTCAGGTCGATGACCGTGCCCGCGCCCAGCAGGTTGATCTTCTCCGGGCGGAAGATGCCCGAGGGCAGCAGGTTCAGCTTGAACTCGCCGTACTCGTTGACCACCGTGTGGCCGGCGTTGTTGCCGCCCTGATAGCGGATGACGACGTCGTAGTTTTCGGCCAGGTAGTCCACCATGCGGCCCTTTCCCTCGTCGCCCCAGTTGATGCCTACGATTGCGCAATGGGTCATATAATAGCCTCCAATTCCGTACGTTCGGTCGGGTTGCGATAAAAACATTCTATAATATGCGCGCGCCTGAACGCGCACTGTTATCATAGCAAATTGCGTCCCGGAAGGCAAGCAAAAAGCCGAAGTTTCCATAGAATTTACCGCAAACACAGAACGATTCGTGCGGAAGAAAAAAGAACGTTCAGGCATGAAGCCTGAACGTCAGACTGTCAAAAAAACTCGGGGGAGTTTGCTTCCCCGCCACCATCAGATTACCCTGAACCGGCGCCAGCGGCCGCTGACCATGCGCCAGAAGAAGCAGATGCAGCGGCAGGTCCAGTCGAGGTACATGGCGTACCACACGCCGGGCAGGCCGAGGTTCAGACCGTTACACAGC
>CAKUFB010000094.1 GCA_934647145.1 uncultured Clostridia bacterium | reverse complement strand
GTCGGCCATGACGTTGCGATAGCCGCCGGTATAGGTGTACCATTCCACGCCCAGGGTCACGACCTCGTCGTTGCTGATCTCGGCCATGACGTTTTCCTTGGTGTTGACCTGGAATTCCTTGTCGAGGATGCCGTCCGCATACAGCTTCTGCATGTAGGCCAGGTACTCGCGCATGTCCTCGGTCACGCGGGTGTCCTCCAGCGCGCCGTCGGCGGTCTCGCGATAGGTGTTGGCAATGCCGAAGGCCGCCTGGATGAAGTCGAAGTGCATGCCGCCCAGGATGATCTTGTCCGGGTAGGTTTCCTTGAGCTTGTAGAGGATGTCGGTGAACTCGTCCAGCGTCAGGTTCTCCGGCACGGTGATGCCGGCCTGCTCCATGAGCGCCCTGTTGTACATCCAGATGTGGGTGGATGAGGACTGGTTGCCGGGGGTGGTGATGGCGTACTTGCCGCCGTCCAGCACGCCCACCTCGGCGACCGCTTCCACGTCCTCGGGCAGGAAGCCTTCGGGCAGATAGTCGTCGAGCTGCTGCAGCATGCCCTCGTTGTAGTAGTTCAGGAAGTTGTCGCGGCCGGTAAACAGGATGTCGGGCGCCTCGTCCCGGGAGGCCATCATGACGTTGAGCTTGGCCTGGCCGTTCTCGGTGGGCAGGATGTTCCAGGTCAGATCGACGCCGCTTTCATCCTCGATGTAGTGGATGATGTAGTTGTTGTTCTCGTCCTCGCCCTCGAGGAAGGACTGCATGTTGCCGCCCCAGACCACGCTCAGCTGCGGCCTGCTCTCCTCGGCGGACACGGTGAAGGCGCACAGGATCATCGCCAGCGCCAGAATCAGGGTTACGATACGCTTCATGGTATTTTCCTCCTTGACAAATAAAAAGTGTGAATGTCGATGAACCGGGGAACAGACGCGCGGCTCTTTCCCTCCTCCCTTCCGCGAGTATTTGCGGCTCGTTCGCCCGATGGGATCGCTATCCCTTGACCGCGCCCAGGGTCATGCCCTTGACGTAGTACTTCTGAAGGAACGGGTAGACCAGTATGATGGGCAGCGACGAGGCCACGACGCACGCGCCCTGCACGCACTCGGTCTGCATGCCCTCGTAGAGTTCGTCCATGCCGGCGTTCATCTCGGCGCTCTGGGTGTTAACCAGCACCTCGCGCAGGTAGATCTGCAGCGTGGCCATATCGCGCCGGTTGATGTAAAGCAGGGCGTTAAAGAAGGTGTTCCAGTAGCCCACCGCGCAGAACAGGCCGATCGTGGCCAGCGAGGGCAGCATCAGCGGCAGCACGATAGAAAGCAGCGTGCGCAGCTGGCTCGCGCCGTCGATCATGGCCGACTCGAGCAGCGCCTCGGGCAGGCCGTCGATGTAGTTGCGCATCAGCACGACGTTGTACGCGCTGACCAGGTTCGGCAGGATGAGCGCCCACATCGAGTCGATCAGTCCGGCCTGGGAGACCGCCAGATACGTGGGGATCATGCCGCCGCCAAAGAGCATGGTAATGAGGTAGCCCAGCATGATGACGCGGCTGCCGGGCATGTCCCGCCGGGACACGGCGTAGGCCACGAACACGGTCAGCGCCAGGTTGAGCACCGTGCCCACGACGGTAATCAGCGCGGTAAAGCCGATGGCGCGCGTGAAGCGGGCGCTGTGCAGCACGTAGGCATAGGAGCTGAGCGTGAAGTCGATCGGCCAGACGCCCAGCACGCGCCCCGCGGACACCACCGCGCTGCCCGAGAGCGACTTGGCCACCAGGTTCAGGTAGGGGTACAGGCAGGCGACGCCCATCAGCGTGATCATCGCCATGCACACGCCGTAAAACACGCGGTCGCCCAGGCGTTCCCGCAGGCTCCGCTTCTTTTTCGCGTTTACCATATGCCTCTCTCCCCCATCATGTGCGCGATTTTGTTGGTAATCAATATCAGGATCATGCCGATGCCCGACTGGAACAGGCCGGCCGCCGTGGTGTAGCTGTACTGCATCTTGCCGATGCCCTGCCGGTACAGGTAGGTACCCAGCACGTCGCCCACGTCGTAGACCGCCTCGTTATAGAACATCAGCACGTGGGTCACGTCGTCGCTCATGATCGAGCCCAGGCGCAATATCAGCAGCACGATCACCGTCGAGCGGATGCCCGGCAACGTGACGTGGCGCATGCGCTGAAGCCTTGTCGCGCCGTCCACCACCGCCGCCTCGTACAGGCTCGGGTCGATCGAGGTGATGGCCGCCAGGATGACGATCGTGTTCCAGCCGGTGTTCTTCCAGATGTCCGAAATCACCAGGATGGCCCGGAAATAGCGCGGACTGGTGAAAAAGACCTGGCTCTGCCCGCCCAGCGCCACGATCAGCTGATTGATCAGCCCGCGCATCGACAGCAGGTTATTGAAAATCGCGTACACGATCACCCAGGACAGAAAGTGCGGCAGGTAGGACACCGTCTGAATCACGCGCTTGTAGCCCAGGTTCGCGCACTCGTTGAGCATCAGGCCGAAGATCACGTTCATCGGGAAGGCGAACAGCAGCATCAGGAAGTTGATCGAGAGCGTGTTGCTCAGCACCTGCAAAAACTTCGGCGTGCGGAACAGCTTCTCAAACCACTTCATACCCACCCAGGTACTCCCCCAGATGCCCTTGAGAATCTTGTAGTCCCGAAAGGCGATCTGCACGCCGTACATCGGGTAAAACTTGAAGTAAATCAGCACCGCCAGCGCGGGCAGTATCAGCAGGTAAATCTGCCAGTACTTGCGAAAACGCACCCACACGCTCTTCTGCCCGGCGGAAAGGGAATGTGTTTTTGCCATGAGAACCTCCTTATTGTATGGAAACGATCGTGGGAACGGTCGCATCCCCCGCACATTCCTGCCTTTCAGGCAAGAACTCGCCCGCTTTGGGGAATATTGCATTTTCTTGCAGCTGTTTTCCGGGTGGGGCTTGGGGAGGCGCCTTTTTCAAAAAGGCGGCCTCCCCAACGTTCCCTTATCGTACCTTCAGTACGACCTTCCCGGTGCTTTCGCCGCGCTCGATCAGCTCGTGCGCCCTGCGCGCCTCCTCAATGGGGAAGACGCGGCAGACGGTGGGCACGATTTCGCCCGACTCGATCCTGGGCCAGACGTCGCGCACCAAATGCGCGAGCAGCTCGGTCTTTTCGCGCACGGAGCGCTTCCTGAGCATGCTGCCCTTGAGCATTACGCCGCGGGTGAGCAGCGCGCGCAGGGGGATGGTCGCGGTCACGCCGTCCAGCGTGGAGATGAGCACCCAGCGGCAGCCCTCGTTCACGTTCGGCAGCGCGCGGGCGATGGTTTCGCCCCCCAGGCAGTCCACCGCCACGTCGACCGGATGGCCTTCCCCGGCCTGCGCCGCGAGCACCTCCGCCGCGTCCTCGCGGGAGGAATCGATCACCACGTCGGCGCGCAGGTGCGCGATCTGCGCCTTTTTCTCGGCGGAGAGCACCGAGGTAATGACGTACGCGCCGAACGCCTTCGCCATCGGAATGCCCACGCTGGCCAGTCCGCTCGCCCCGGCCGGGAAGAACAGCGTTTCGCCCGGGCGCAGTCCGCCCTCGTAAAACAGGTTCAGGTAGCAGGTGGCGTAGGCCTCGGGCAGCGCGGCCGCGGTCTCAAACGACAGCCCCTTCGGAATGGGCATCAGCATGCCCTCGGGCACGCAGACCTTCTCGGCATAGCCGCCCCCGCCCAGCAGCGCGCACACGCGGTCGCCCGCCCTGAAGCGGGATACGCCCTCGCCCAGCGCGGTCACGACCCCCGCCACCTCCAGCCCCATCCAGGGCGGACAGCCCTTCGGCGAGGGATAGGTTCCCCTGCGCTGCAGAATGTCCGCGCGGTTTACGCCCGCGGCGTGGATTTCCACCAGCGCCTCGCCCGCCGCCGGAACCGGATCGGGCACCTCACTCCAGACCAGGTTCTCTTCGCCCGTCACAAGCATCGCCTTCATATCAGTCCGTTCCTTTCATGGCCAGGCTGCGTCCGCCATCCACGGCGTAGGTCTGACCGGTCACAAAGCGCGCCTCGTCGCTGGCCAGGAACAGCACGACGTGCGCCACGTCCTCCGCCGTGCAGCGAATGCCCAGGAAATTGGTATGCACCGCGTCGTTCGTCTCGCCCGGGCGCTGCACGATGCCCGGCGCGACGGTGTTCACGGTAATGCCGCAGGGCGCGAGCTCCTTGCACAGCGAGCGGGTCATGGCGATCAGGCCGCCCTTCGACGCCGCGTATTCCACGCACCCGCGCAGGCCCTCCAGCGCCACCACCGAGGAAATGTTCACGATGCGGCCGCCCTCGCCCTGCCGCACCATCTCGCGCGCCGCCGCCCGGCTGGCATAGATGCCGCCCAGCAGGTTCACGCCCAGCACCGACTGAATCACCTCGTCCGTCTGCTCGATCAGCGGCTTCATGGCGCTTCTGGCGCTGCCGCCGGCCGCGTGTACCAGGATGTCCATCCGGCCAAACGCGGTAACCGCCCGCTCCATCGCCCGATCGACGCTCGCCGAGTCCGTCACGTTGCAGGCGACGGCAATCGCCCGTCCGCCCGCCTCCTCAATCTCGCGCACCGTGCGCAGGGCGGTCTCCTCGTTCAGGTCGCATACCGCCACGCACGCGCCATCCTTCGCCAGCATTTTGGCGATCGTGCCGCCGATATAGCCGCCCGCGCCGGTCACAAACGCCGCCTTGCCCGTAAAACGATTCATGCTCACGCCTCCTCAATCGAAACGCCGCAGGCGCGCAGCAGCGTGCGCTCCACGGTCAGTTCATAGTCGTAGTCAAAGGGATTCTCATGCTCGCCGCGGACAATCCGCGCGAAGTCGATCAGCTGCGCGTCGTAGCGCTCGCCGTTCGGGGGCAGCTCGAGGAACCTTCGCGAGTCCGGATGGCCGTTGGTGTGGATTTCCCCGCCGATAAACGGCTCGGTCATCGCCACCGACATGCGCGTGGGCCGCTCCAGCGGCTTGATCTCGACCGTACCCCCGGTGCCGCACACCACCAGCTGGCGGCGGTAGTAGCCGTTGGCCTCCATCGAGGTGCAGCGCACGGTGCAGCTGGCGCGCGGATAGGTCAGCACCGCCAGGCCATTGTCCACGCAGCTCGCCGCCTCGGGAAAGCTGTTTTTGTTGACCGGAATCACCGTCTCCGGCTCGCCCAGCATGTATACGATCAGGTCGATCAGGTGCGAGCCGAAAATGTACATGTCGCCGCCCTGAAACCTCGAGAGCCACTGCCGGTACACCGCCGGATGGCTGCTCGACATCTGCGCGTCGATTTCGAAAATTTCGCCCAGCTCGCCCGAGCGCGCCATGTCCAGACAGCGGCGGATGTAGGGATTATAGCGATACATATAGGCCATCTGGAAGGCCCTGTTTTTGCCGCGCAGCGTCTCAACCAGATACCTGAAGGCCGCGTAGTCCTCCCCGCCCGGCTTGTCCATGTGTACGTGCAGCCCGCGCTCGGCGCACCGAACGGCCGCCTGGGTAATCCGGGGCACGTCGGTCTCCACGCACACCGCCTCCAGGCCGGGAAGGCTGAGCAGCTCCTCCTCGCTCATGAAGGGCAGACCCCGGTACATCGGCAGGCCGCGCCGCCTTTCGAGCCAGGCCGGGTCGTCCTCGGCCACGCCCACGACCTCGAAGTACTCCGGAAAGCGCCGCAGGGTTTCCATCGTCGCGTCGCCGTGGTTGTGTCCGATGCCCAGCTGGGCAATTCTGATCGGTTGAAACATCACTTTGTCCTCCGGTAATATCCGTGTGAATTTTACCTCTTCATTTTAGCCGGATTGCGGCGAAATTGTAAATGTGCTCAGTGAGCGACTTGTGCTTTTCGATACAGAAATCAGAGCCTTCCGGCAGGGATTTCACCCCCGGCGCAGAAATAGTGAATCGAAAAGCACAAATCATTCGAAAAGGAGCGGCCGTCCGATGAACACGAACATCTTTTCCGAGATCATTGTCACCGGCATACAACAAATCTGCCGCGTGAATTTTTCCACTCCTTCAGATTCCGGACACGGATGCAAAAAGAATCGACCGTATGCGGCGCTGTACATGAAAATGCAGGGGCGAACCACCTACCGAAACGAGCAGGGCGTGTTCCTGAGCGACCCGGAGCACATCGTCTTTCTGCCCAAGGGCTGCTCCTATCAGGTGAACTTTGAGGAATTCGGCGAATGCTACCTTGTGGAATTCGATACTGACCGGCAGGGGACGGACATCCTCTCCATCCCGATTGAGAATCGCGACACGCTGGTGCATCACTTAACGCGGCTTGAAAACCTGTGGCTGTTCCGGCGGCCGAGCTACCTGCCCCGGGCGATGGCGGAGCTGTACAGCATGCTGGTCAAGCTGGACGAGCTGACCAACTCGGCCTACATTCCCTCCGAAAAGTTTCGCCTGATCCGCCCGGCCATGGACTATCTGGAGGCGCACTACGACGACCCCAGCCTGCGCGTGGAGCAGCTCGCCGCACTCTCCGGCGTGTCCGACGCGTACTTTCGGCGGCTGTTCCGCGCGGTGTACCACGTCTCGCCGGTGCAGTACCTGCGCTCGGTGCGCGTGAGCCGGGCCAGGTCGCTGCTGTCCGTCGAGTACAGCTCCATGGAAGAGGTCGCGCGGCAGGCCGGCTTCTCCAGCGTCTATCACTTCTCCAAGACCTTTCACCTGCTCACCGGTCAGACCCCCAGCTCCTACGCCGCCGCCCATCGCGCCGAGGACGTGCGAAGCAATGCGGCGAAAGAATGAATTATTAGCACTCTCGCGTGTTGAGTGCCAAAAAGTACTTGACAAACGCCGCCCGGCGGGCTACAATATGAAATAGTTTCAAGATCAGGAGGTTTTGATCATGGAAAAAGGCACTATTTCAATTAACGCCCAGAATATCATGCCGGTCATCAAGAAGTGGCTGTATTCTGACAAGGATATTTTCGTCCGCGAGATCGTCTCAAACGCCTGCGACGCCATCTCCAAGTACAAGCTGCTCGTCCAGGCGGGTAAGGCTCCGGATGATACCTACCGCGTGGACGTGATCGCCGACAGGCAGGCCGGCACGCTCACCGTGTCCGACAACGGCGTCGGCATGACCGCCGAGGAGGTCAAAAAATACATCGCGCAGGTAGCGTTCTCCGGCGCGGAGGAATTCCTGAAGCAGTACAAGCCCGAGGAAGGCGACAAGGGCGGCATCATCGGCCACTTCGGCCTGGGCTTCTACAGCGCGTTCATGGTCTCGAAGAAGGTCACGGTGGACACGCTGTCCTGGCAGGAGGGCGCTCAGGCTGCCCTGTGGACCAGCGAGGACGGCATGGAGTACGAAATGTCGGCCGGCACGCGCGCTTCCCGCGGCACCACCATCACCATGTACCTGAACGACGAGGATCAGGAATTCCTCGATCTGTACACGCTCACCGGCGTGCTGGAAAAGTATTGCGCGTTCATGCCCACGCCCATCTTCGTGCGCGAGGTCAAGCCGGAGCCGGCGGAGGGCGAGGAAAAGAAGGACGAAACCGCCGAGGACAAGCTGGAAAAGGAGCCGCAGCAGGTCAACGACACCTCTCCCCTGTGGCTCAAAAAGCCGAGCGAGTGTACCGAGGAGGAATACCGCGCGTTCTATCACAAGGTGTTCCACGACCTCGAGGAGCCGCTGTTCTGGATCCACCTCAACGCCGAGTATCCGTTCAACCTGAAGGGCATCCTGTACTTCCCGAAGATCAGGAACGAGTTCTCCGCCTCCGAGGGCCAGGTCAAGCTGTACAGCAACCAGGTGTTCGTGGCCGACAACATCAAGGAAATCATCCCCGAGTTCCTGCTGCTGCTCAAGGGCGTGGTGGACTGCCCCGACCTGCCGCTGAACGTATCCCGTTCCTTCCTGCAGAACGACGGCTACGTCAAGAAGCTGTCCGGCTACATCACCCGCAAGGTCGCCGACCGCCTGACCACCGAGTTCAACACCCATCGGGAGGACTACCAGCGCTACTGGGACGACATCCATCCCTTCGTCAAGTACGGCTGCATCCGCGACGAGAAGTTCTATGACCGCGTCAAGGACGTCATCCTGTTCAAGACGACCGACGGCGAATACCTGACCCTGAAGGAATACGGCGACAGGGCCTTCGACGGCGACAAGAAGATCGTCTTCTACGCCAGCGACCCGCAGCGCCAGGCACAGATGATCAAGCTGTACACCGACAGCGGCAAGCCGGTCGTGCTGCTGGACACGATGATCGACAACAACTTCATCAGCTTCATGGAGTACTCCGGCAAGAACGAGGTCACCTTCCGCCGCGTAGACGCGAGCATGGAGGGTCTGACTGAGGACGGCGCGGAAAAGAACGAGGAAACGCGCGCCGCGCTCGAAGCGCTCTTCCGCAAGGCGCTCTCCGACGAGCAGCTGAGCGTGCAGATGGAGCAGTTCAAGTCCAGTGAGATGCCCGCGATGATCACCGTCGAGGAGCAGAGCCGCCGCTTCACCGAGATGTCCAGGGCCTGGGGCGGCAGCTACAACCTGCCCGAAAAGCGCACGCTGGTGCTCAACGCCGCGCATCCGCTGATCAGGTACCTCGAAACCGCCGACGCGGAGGCCGAGCTGACCAGGGACGTGTGCGAGCAGGTCGCCGACCTGGCCGAGATGTCCCGCCAGACGCTCTCGCCCGAGCGCATGGTCGCCTTCCTGGCGCGCAGCAACAAGCTGCTCACCGAGCTGGCTCAGAAGTAAAACCTCATCGCAAATCCCCTCAGGCGCTCTGCCCGAGGGGATTTCGCGTATCCGGAAAGCCGCAAGGCAGTCCCCGCGCGGCGCTGCCGCGCGGGCGGGGCAGGGCTTCGCCCCTCCCCGCACCCCTCCCCCCGCAGGCTCGCTCCGCTCGCCTGCCCTGCGCGGCGCTGCCGCGCGGGGCGGGGCGGGGCTTCGCCCCTCCCCGCACCCCTCCCCGCACAGGCTCGCTCCGCTCGCCTGCCCTGCGCGGCGCTGCCGCGCGGGGCGGGGCGGGGCTTCGCCCCTCCCCGCACCCC
>CAKUFB010000093.1 GCA_934647145.1 uncultured Clostridia bacterium | reverse complement strand
GCGCGCGCCGTTCAGGCCGCCCTCCCCAGCGCCCCGCGCCGCAACGCGGCGCGGCCTGTCCATCATCCCACAAAAGAACCGCCCTGCGTCGTGCAGAGCGGCTTTATTTATTGTCGGTGCTCAGCGGGGTCGTGCCTCACCCACATATTCGTCGAGGAACGCCTCGGCGCTGCGGGTCATGGCCAGCCGATCAAGCCGTCCATCGGGCGCAAAGGCGAAGCGCACGTCCATGTTTCCGTAGTAATCGTCCACGATCTGCACCTTAAGCCACAGCTCGGTGGGCGCGCTCCAGGCGGCGGAAGCGGCGCAGCGATAGCGCCTGGAACCGGGCTTGCCGCAGACCAGATCGGAATAGCCGTCCTGCGGGAACTCGCCGAAGACGTTTTCACAGCGGCCGAAGGTCAGGTGTTTTTCGCCCTGGGCGTTTTTGTAATCGAAGGCGCATTCCTTCTCGCCAAAGGTCAGCGAAAAGCGCTCGATGCCCATGGGGTTTTCGGCCAGTTCAAACGTCCTGCCGCCGATCTTCTGCTCCAGCGGAGAGCTCGCCTCGCCGCAGGCCGCGAACAGGCGCAGGGTGGAGGCGTACTCGGCCAGCGAAGCCTGCGCCTGAGCGTCCTCGGGCAGCGGCTCGTCGGCCGCGGCGGGCACGACGTCCCTGTAAAAGGCGCCCAGGATCTCGTCGGTCATGTGCTTCATGCCCTGCGTGTCGGCGTTGCAGACGAAATACAGCTCCTTTTCGGGCACGCACAGCGCGTACTGGGAGCCCATGCCGTTGAAGAAGAAGCCCTCGCCATAGGCCTTCCAGATGTAATAGCCGTAGCCGTTGGCCTCGATGCCTTCCGGCTCGTCGGTGGCGATCAGGTTCGAGGTCGCATCCTCCATGAACCGCCTGCTGAGCAGCTGTCTGCCGTTCCATTCGCCCTTCTGCCTGCAGAAGCGCAGCACCCTGTACACGTCCTCGGGCTTCATCAGGAAGGCGGAGTCCGACCAGGTATGTCCGCCCGGGCAGTACAGCGCGCGCACGTCCCCGGACACCCCGATAGGGTCGAACAGCTTGCGCCGCAGGTAGGCAAGCAGCGTCTCGCCGGTCACGCGCTCCACCAGCGCGCCCATGACGAACGTGCCGGAGGAATCATACTGGAAAAACGAACCGCCCGGCCGGGAGTTAGGCCGCTTTTCCTGCCAGTACTGCAGCACGCGGTCGTCGGTACCGTCCTTCCAGGAGCGGCCATAGCCGGCGGTGGCCATCATCAGCATGTTGCGCACCGTCTGCCTGCGGACGTTTTCGTCGGTCTGCCCCTCCATTTCGCGCGGGAAGAGCTTCTCCATCGTGTCGTCCAGCGTGAAATAGCCGTCGTCGATCGCGAAGCCCACGGCCAGCGCGCAGAGGCTCTTGGTGTCCGAATATAGCCTGTGTATCTGCGTGCAGTCAAAGGGCGCCCAGCCGGTCTTGAGCACGATGTCCTCGCCGCGGGCGATGAGCAGGTTGTGCATGGGAATGTGGCTGTCGTTCAGAAAGCGCAGATAGTTTTCCAGAACCCGGGAGGATATACCCTTTTGTTCAGGCGTCATGAAAACACCCTCCTGTCGCTTATTATAATGAAGATACAACTGCTTCGTAGATGCGCTCAGCCGCGTCGGCATGTATGCCCGCACGCTGGCAGGCGCGCATGGCCTCGCAGGCGTCGCCCGAGCGCAAAAGCGACAGTCCGGCCGTCACCTGATCGGCAACCGTTGGGCCGGTCCGGCTCATGCCGCGTACGGAGAAATAGATGCTGTTCTGCGTTTCGCAGCCAGGGATGGGTTCGGTGTGCACCATCGGAATGCCGCTGACGGCCGCCTCGGTCGAGGTCAGCCCGCCCGGCTTGGTGAACAGCAGGTCGCAGGCGCGGAAGTAGAGCGGCACCTCCTTCGTGTATTTGAGCACGGTCAGGCGCGGCTCGGTCTGGGCCAGGGACTTCAGGTGCTCGGCCGTCTGCTCGTTGCTGCCGGTGATGACCACCAGGTGCTCGTCCTTCGTCTGCTCCAGCAGGCAGTGAGACAGCGTGTAGAGCGAGCCCGCGCCCATGCTCCCGCCCATGACCAGTATGCAGTTTCCCTCCTCGGGAAGGCCCAGCCGCCTCCTGGCCTCCTCGCGGGGCGTGGGCGCAAGGTAGGCCTGCGAAACCGGTATGCCCAGCGGCAGGAGCTTCTCCTGCGGCAGGCCGCGCCCGGTGAACTCGCCCGCCAGATCCGCCGCGGGAATCACATATCGGTCGCAGTCGGTTTCCTCCCAGAAGGGAATGCAGGTATAATCGGTCGCGATCGCCACGGTGAGCGGCAGCGCCTCGCCGTTCCGCTTCATCCAGGAGAGCGTCTCGGCCGGGTACAGGTGCGGCATCAGGATGGCGTCCACCGGGTGCTCATTCAGGTAGGCGCGCAGATACTTCGCCATCAGATGGTTGGCGTAATAGACCGGGCTGAGCGTGGAGTACCTGGACACCGCCATGCCCAGCTTGTACGCCTGGCCGAACAGCCGGGGCGTGCGGCGCGCGGTCTCGATATACGCGTCGCTGACCATGCGGGATACCCGCTCTCCGGCCAGGCTCAGGTAGTCGGGAAACAGCACCTCCCAGCCGTGGGAGGCAAAGACCTCCTGCATGGCGTGTCCGGCCGCGTTGTGGCCGCCGCCCGTGCTACAGGATAGGATCAATACCCTCTTGTTCATGTGCTTTCACCTGCCGTTTCAGGATGGGATTCAGATGCTTGCAGACCACCACGCCCGAGATCAGACAGCACCCCGTCCGAAGCGGCGCTTCCGGCACCAGCAGCAGACACAGAAGCGCGAACGTCAGATAGGTCGTGATGCTGCGAATGTCGTGCGGGCGAATGACGGCGAGCAGCGAGAAGAACAGGTAACAGGCCGCGAGCAGCAGCAGCGGCCTCCGCCGCGGAAGCAGGCCCAGCAGCGCGCCGAACGACGCGGTAATCGCCTTGCCGCCCCGCCTGCCCGGCGGGAACGCGTGCCCCAGCACCGGCGCAAGCAGCGTCAGGCTAAGCAGCGGCGACAGGCCGTCCACCCTGCGCAGGCACAGCCAGACCGGGAAAAAGCCCTTGGCCAGGTCGCCCAGCAGCGTGCCCAGGCCGCACCAGAACCCGCCGAGGCGGAAGGCGTTGTGCGTGCCCGGATTGCCGTCCTCCGCCGCGCGGTACACGTCCACCCGCTTCAGGCCGCGCAGCAGCAGGTCGCAAAACAGGATGCCGCCCGCCAGATACCCCACAGTCGCGTATACCAGGCACCAGCGGCCGTCCAGACTGAGCATACCGGTCGTCTCCCTCTCCAGGCGCCCTGCGCGCCCGGTCTCTTCATGTATGTAGTGTACCATCTTTTGCCGCGCGCGTCAAGCCGGGCGCTCAGCGGCTGCCGTCCGTCTGACGGATGAGGACGCACGACTGGCGCGGCAGGGTGAGCGTGAGGTCGTCCGTCAGGCCGCACAGCTCTGCGTCATGCCGCTCGTCCAGCCGGTAAAGGCTGTATTCCGCCTCCCGGCCAAAATCCAGCCGCACCGTCCGGTCGGGCGCGCCGTCGTCGTCCGTGTAATACGTCACGACGGCCGTCACCCTGCCCGCCTCGTCCACGCCGCACAGCGTATAGATTCCGTCGACCTGATTGAGCGCGCGCACCTCGGCCGCCAGGCCGTAAAACAGGCCGTACCAGTACAGCGGGTAGTAGGGCTTGCGCGGGCGGCAGGTATAGTAGTCAAACGGCCCGCAGAAGCAGGAGGGGCGCGTGTCGTAGTACATCATCAGGTCGACCGGCTCGCGCTGACCCTCGCTCAGGCAGGCCATGACGAACGCCGCGCCCTTGTGATTGCCGATGCACTCGATCGAGTAGACGTACTCGTCCGTCCAGCCCCGGATGTAATTCCATTCGTTGAGTATGCTCTGCGCCCGCGGATAGCCCCGCCTGTCGAGCAGAGCGCGCATTCGCTGCGCCTTCGCGCCGACCTCGCGCGGATCGGACGTATAGATGTGCCAGGAGAAGAAGTCGAGCGGCGCGCCGCGGCGATTCATTTCCCGCAGAAAGTCGTCCGCCCAGTCCTCGTCCCAGCACAGCGCCGGCCCGCCGATTCGAAGCTCGGGGAAGCAGCCCTTCAGGTGCTTTGCGGCCGTCTCGAAGAAATCAAAGAACTGCGCGCGCGTGCCGCCCCACATGCGCTTGTTCGCGCTGTCGTCCGGGTCGATGTCCGGCTCGTTCCAGATTTCCCAGTACTCGATGTCCAGATGGAAGCCGTCCGCCCAGCCCTCGTTATAGTGGCGGATGATGTGCTCGCAGATACGCGCCCACTTGGCGAAGTCCCTCGGCGGCAGCGTGCCGTGCTTCCTGATCTGATGCTCGATCGACTGACCCAGCCGGAAGAAGGTCTTCGTGCCCGCCTCGAGCGGCACCAGGATCGACTCGTCGGTGCAGGCGAAGTCGTAGGAGGCCGGATCGTTTTCGTCCGCCTCGAAGCGCGGGAAAATCGCCGTGATGTCCACGGTATACGGCCCGCCGTAGACGCTGCCGGCGAGGTTCGCGTCGTGGTTGCGGGTATAGGGAATGCGCGCGCGCCGGTAGTCCTCGAGGTTGCTGCGCCACTGATCGTTCGCGTGGCGCTTGTGCCAGGGGCCGCCGTTGACCGCGTTGAGCGGCTTGAACGCGCCCAGTCTCTTCGTCAGGTCAAAGGAAATCACGTCCATCTGCTTTTCCTCCAGTCTTCCCGGCCGCGTCACCAGTCGCTGTCCCAGTCGGTGTCGTTCGAATCCCAGCTGTCGAACACGTCGCTCGAGGAATCATTCGAGGATTCGCGGTAGTAGGGACTGTCCTCGAAATCCTGAATGTCGTAGCTCCCGCTGTAGGAGGAGCCCAGCCAGTAGTCGTCCGGATGGTCCTTGAAGTCGCCGTCCAGGCTCGAGGCGCGGTACCAGCCGCCGGAGTCATAGGTATACCAGCTGCTGTCCTGATAGTAGTAGTAATCGTCGCCATAGTAGTAATAGCCCGTGGAGGGCGCGGACAGCTTCAGCCAGAGCCAGGCGACCAGCACGGCAATGAAAATCACGCCGCCCAGAATATCCCGGAGCTTCTTCTTTTTCTTCCCCTTGTCCGGCGCGGCGGCCGCGCCGTTCTGCTTGGCCTGGCGCAGCTCGACCTCGCTCTTCATCTTCTGATACAGCTCGTTCACCGCGAAGGCCTCGTCCGGGCCCTGATAGCGCACGGCGCGCGTGCCGTCCGCCTTGTTCTTGTAGACCACGAACTTGCCGTCCTCGTTTTTGAAAATGCCGAACGCCTTCGGCTTCTGATAGTCCTCGCCGATAAAAAAGCGCATGCGCTCCAGCGGCAGCTCGTAGACCCGGCAGAATTCCTTCAGCTCCTCAATCGTCTGGGGCACGCCGTTCCACGCGCCGCATTGGGGACACAGCCTGTCGCTTTCGGACAGGTCCGCGCCGCAGTAGGGACACTTCATCTCGTTTCCTCCGTTTCATGGGTCGTGCAAACGTGAAAGGCTTCCT
Source organism: uncultured Clostridia bacterium (assembly GCA_934647145.1). Lineage (GTDB taxonomy): Bacteria > Bacillota > Clostridia > Christensenellales > Aristaeellaceae > CAKUFI01. The sequence goes on along the minus strand of CAKUFB010000093.1, from coordinate 3,499 downwards.
CGCCGCTTTTTCGGAAGGGCACCGCGTCCGCGCAGTCCTCCTTCAGGCAGAAGCTGAGGTCGGCTCCGTAGCCAAGCGAGAGCAGACGCCTGTAGTGCGCGCAGCCGGACAGCAGCTCGTGAATCGCCGTGCGGTTCTGCCGGTACAGCGTGCGCGCGGCCAGCGCCATGTCGTCCTCCTCGCCCGCGCCCAGGCGCTCCAGTATCGCTCCGGCCGTCAGCGCGTCCTCCAGCGAAAAGCGTCCGCCCGTGCCGGCCAGTACGATGGCCGCGTCCTCCTCGCCGCGCAGCAGCCGCGCCACCGCGCCCGCGTTGCGCAGACACCCCAGGTACAGCCTGGGCGCGCCCGAGGCCGAGGCAATGGCCTGCGTGCCGTTGGTCGTGGTCAGCACCAGCTTTCGCCCGCCGACCGCTTCGCGCGTGTACTCGAGCGGCGAGTTGGACAGTTCGAAGCCGTCGATCTTCACCGCGCCCCGTTCGCCGCCCCGCAGCGCGCCCGCCGACTGCGCCAGCGCGTTGGCTTCCTCAATCGTGCTCACCGCCCACAGCGCCTCACAGCCGTTTTCCAGCGCGGTCGCCGCCACGGACGTCATGCGCAGCGTGTCAATCACCACCGCGGCGCCCCTGGGCGGCCGGTCGGCGCGCAGCAGCGTGTGCACCGGGTAAACCGTGACCCTCATGATCCGTATATCCTTTCGATCCGTTTTATTCAGTATACACCAGAATCCCGGTCGTGGCAAGGGAAATACTTTTGTTAAGAAACTGGTATTTCCTTGACTCTTCCCGCTCAATGAGGTATAATAACATCCGCTGGTTACAGGGAGAGATGGCCGAGTGGTTTAAGGCGCTGGTCTTGAAAACCAGTGATGTCGCAAGACACCGGGGGTTCGAATCCCTCTCTCTCCGCCAACAGGCCATGTGGAGAAGTACCCAAGAGGCCGAAGGGGCTCCCCTGCTAAGGGAGTAGGGTGGGATAACTGCCGCGAGGGTTCAAATCCCTCCTTCTCCGCCACAGTCTGCCGCGATTCAGCCGAGTCGCGGCGGATTTTTTTCGTTCCGGCGCAGCAGGTGTTCTCGCGGGGCTGCACCGCGTGTTTCTCTTTCGCTCCGGCAGGATTCGGGCGCAGGCAAGGCGCTTGAAAGCCGCGCGCAGGCATGGTATAATGAACCCGCGAGCGGAACGACTCTCCGCTTGCGGGAAACCGGCGATTGCCGAATCATGATTTGCGGAGGCATGAAGATGGGATTCCTGTGCGGCTATGAAGACCTGGGCGCAGACATCCGGCGGCAGATCGACCGGACGGTGCGCGTCTGGCAGGAGCAGGTGGGCGAGAACCTGGTGGGCGTGTATCTGCACGGTTCGATCGCGCTTAAGGCCTTTTGTCCGCAGTCGGGCGACGTCGACCTGCTGATCGTGCTGCGTGAGAACCTTTCCGCGCAGGAGCGCCTGGCCGTCGCGCGGCGCATCATCAAGCTGGATCAGTGCCCCAGGCCGCTGGAAATGTCCGCCATCCTGCTGTGCGACGCGCAGGCCTGGAAGACCCCCGGCCGCTGCGTGTTCCATTACAGCGATTTCTGGACGGAGCGATACCTGAAAAGGCTGGCCGACCCGTCCGCCGAGTGCTTTGTGGTCGATCACGATTTCCCGGACGCGGACGTGACCGGCTACATTCGCCTGCTCAGGCAGTGCGGCCTGACCCTGTGCGGCGCACCCATTCGCGAGGTGTTCGGCGAAATCTCCGACGAGGACTTTTGGGCCGCACTCACCGCGGACGTGGACGACTATGACTTTCACGCCTGCGCCCCGCGCTATCTGGCCAGCAACGTGCTGATTCTGGGCAGGATTCTCTCCTTTAAGGAGAAGCGGCACATCCTGTCCAAATACGAGGCCGGGCTGTGGATGATCGGCCGCGTCCCCGCCGCGCTGGCCTTCCTGCCCCGAAACGCCATGAAGATCTGGTTCGGCGGCAGCGAGGCGGAGCTGCCCGAGGACGGCCTGGCGCAGCTTCGGGGATACCTGATCGGAGAAATCAAAAAATAGGAAAGGCGCCTGCTCACACAGGCGTCTTTTCAATCAGTTTTTTCAGTTCGGCGGGCAATGGCTGCTCAAAGATCAGCTCGCGCCCCGTGATGGGGTGAAGCAGGCGAAGGAATGCGGAATGCAGGGCGAAGCGTCCGGGCAGGCGCTCGTCCTCCGTACCGTAGAGAAAATCGCCCAGCACCGGGCAGCCGAGGTAGCTCATGTGGACACGGATCTGGTGCGTGCGTCCGGTTTGCAGGCGCAGGCGAACCAGGGTGAGGTCTTCCTGCCTCAGCAGCACGCGATACTCGGTCACGGAGGGCTTGCCGCCCTCGGCCTCAGGCCGCACGCAGCGGCGCACGGTAGCCCCGTCGGCCTTGGCGATGGGCGCGTCGACCACGCCCTGCTCGCACGGCGGCGAGCCCGCGAGAATCGCCAGGTATTCGCGGCGGAAGTCGGGCGTGTGCAGCTGCGCCTGCAAAAGGTTCTGGGCATGGGCGTGCTTGGCCGCGACCATCAGGCCGCTGGTGCCGCGATCCAGCCGGTTGACCGGCCGAAACAGGAAGGGCTGGCCGCGCTGCGCGAAGAGGTAAGCCAGGCGGTTTTCCAGCGAGTGCTTGGGCTGGCGGTCGCTGCTCTGGCAGGCCAGCGGCGCCTCCTTGTTGAGCACCATCAGGTCATCGTCCTCGTACACGATGTCCACCGGCCCCTCGCAGGCCTCGGCCGCGCCCACGGGCTCCTCAGGCAGGCTGATCGCAATCCGCTCGCCCGCGCGCACGACGTAATTGGCGTGCACCGCCCGGCCGTTCACCAGAATACCGTCCGCCGCCTTGAGCGACCCCAGCTGCCGGTGCGACGCGCCCATCCGCGCGCGGATCACCCGCTTGACCTCGCGGCCGTCGTCCTCCGGCGCAACCGTATACTCGATTTCCCGCATATTTCCTCCTCCCCCCGGGCAGGCTGAGCCTGCACGCAACTGCTAGCGCCGGCCAAGCGAATCTGTCGGCCATAAATCAGAGCCTCCAGATTCTTCGTTGGTTAGAAACTCGAGGCGGTACCCCATGACTGGTAAGGGCGTGGTTCTTCTATCGACGAGTCGGCAGGGCCAGCCCCACTTGCTACCGCGCATCCTATTGACGAATTCGGGAACCATAAACTAGAGTTCCCGAATTCTCCGGTTTTCCGGGACTTCCCGGAAAACTCCTGTCGGCACTGCCGACTCGGGCTGGCTGGGGGAGGCTCCGCTATCGCTTCGCGCTCCCCCAGACCCCCACCGAAGTTAGCTTGCTGTGGGTCAGCGGGGTCGACTGCCACCTGCTGCCGCGCATCCTATTGACGAATTCGGGAACCATAAACTAGAGTTCCCGAATTCTCCGGTTTTCCGGTACTTCCCGGAAAACTCTTGTCGGCACTGCCGACTCGGGCTGGCTGGGGGAGGCTCCGCTATCGCTTCGCGCTCCCCCAGACCCCCACCGAAGTT
>CAKUFB010000092.1 GCA_934647145.1 uncultured Clostridia bacterium | reverse complement strand
CCCCCCGTCACTCCTTCACGCTGCCGCGGACGATGCCCTTGGCGAAGTGCTTCTGGAGGAAGGGGTACAGGCACATGATGGGCAGGATGGCGCAGAAGATTTTCGCGCCGTTCGCGCCGTCGGCGGTGACGTTTTCCATCGCGTCCTCCAGGCTGATGTTTTCCACGCCGGAGTCGACGATGAGCACGGAGCGCAGGTAGGTCTGCAGGGGCTTGAGCTTCATGTTGTTGATGTAGATCATGCCGTCGAACCAGGCGTTCCAGTGCTGCAGCACGATGAACAGGGAGATGGTGGCCAGCGAGGGCAGGCACAGGGGCAGGATAATGCTGAACATGGTGCGGAAGTGTCCCGCGCCGTCGATGAAGGCGGACTCGGAGAGCGCCTCGGGCAGGGTCTTCATGAAGTTCATCATCAGGATGATGTTGTAGGTGCTCACGGCGCAGGGGAGCACCAGCACCCACAGAGTGTCCAGCAGGCCCATGCTCTTGATGACCAGGTAGGTGGGGATCATGCCGCCGTTAAAGAGCATGGTAATCATGAAGTAGACCACGAAGAAGGGCCTTGCGGGGAACATGTTCTGCCTCAGGGACATGGGGTAGGAGGCGAGGGTGGTGACGAACAGCGCCACCGCCCAGCCCACGCCCGCGCGCACGAAGGTGATGAGGTAGGACTGGAAGAACTGCGCGTCATTCATGATGATCCTGTAGTTGTCGGTGCAGAAGTCGACCGGCCAGAAGACGACCCGGTTGCTGAACACCGCGTCCTTGCCGCTGAAGGAGACGGCCAGCACGTGGATGACCGGGATGACGCACAGGATGCCGATCAGGATGCAGAAGATGTAGTTGAAGATAACGAACGCCCTTCGGGCGGGATTGACCTTAATCGCCATGCTGATTCCTCCTTAGAAGACGCGGTAGCCGCTGGTCTTGTAGGCCACCTTGTAGGAAATGACGACCAGCACCGCGGAGACCAGGGACTTGAACAGTCCGGCGGCGCTGGACAGGCCAAACTGACCGGAGCCGAAGCCGATGCGGTAGACCAGGGTGTCGAGTATGTCGCCGCTCTCGTAGACCACGGAGTTATAGAGGTTGAAGACCTGATCAAAGCCCGCGTTGAGGATATTGCCCAGCGACAGGGTACTCATCAGGATGATGATGGGCACGATGGAGGGCAGCGTGACGTGCAGCAGCTGCTTCCAGTGTCCCGCGCCGTCGATCTGCGCGGCCTCGTACAGGTCTGTATTGACACCGGCGACGGCGGCCAGGTAGACGATGGTGCCGTAGCCGAATTCCTTCCAGATGTGAGTCAGTATGATGGTGAAGGGGAACCACTTGTTGTCCCCCAGGAAGATGATGGGCGAGCCGCCCAGCTTGACAATGAGCTTGTTGACGATGCCGCTGCCGGAGAGCAGCTTGGTGAAGATGCCGGCCAGCAGAACCCAGGAGATGAAGTGCGGCAGGTAGATGAGTGTCTGCACGCCGCGCTTGACGAAGCTGTTCGCGATTTCGTTGAGCAGCAGGGTGAAGGTGACGGGGACGAGGATGCCCAGCACGATCTTCCAGATGGACATCGTGAGGGTGTTTCTCAGGGCCATGAAGAAGCCGGGCATGTTGAACAGCGTCTGGAAGTTCTTGAGGCCGACCCACTTGGAGCCGAGGATGCCCTTGGCGGGCAGATACTTCTCAAACGCGATGACGATGCCCACCATGGGGATATAGTTGAACACGAAGACCAGCGCGACCGGGATGAGCATCATCAGGTAGAGCGGCCAGTCCATCTTCAGGCGGCGCGCGCTGAGCACGTGATCGCTTTTGCGGCCTTTCTTTGCTGCGGCAGTCATTGGGGCAAACCTCCTCTGTGTTGGAGCGTGAAAACAGGCCGCCCGGCGCGGCGAAGCGCCGGACGGCAGGGAATGAAGTCTTAGCTCAGGCTCTTGTAGTACTCGTTGACCTCGTCGGTGATGGCCTGGCCGCCGGAGGTGTACCAGGTATCCACGGCCTGCTCATAGACGGAGACGTCCTCGCCCATGATGACCTTGATCATCGCGGCCTTGAGCGCCTCGTTGATGGAGGCTTCGTACAGGGTCATGTTCTCGGTAATCGGGCCGTTGTACGCGCCCAGCAGGTAGCCGCCCTCGAGAAGGGGATCAATCTGACCGATGCCGTCCGTGCAGGTCAGCAGGCGACCCAGGCAGGAACGATCGCCTTCCGTAGCCTTGACGCACTGCTCGTAGTCGCCGGAAGCCAGAGGATTGATCTGATCGACGGGAGTGTTGTTGGCCAGACCCTCGCGGATCAGACGACCCTTGTACAGGTCAATGTCGGCGCGGATGATGTCGCGGAAGGCGCCGATGTTCCACATCTTGTAGCCGTCCTCGCACATGTTGAAGCGGGTGGAGAATTCGGGGTCAGAGGAGAAACGCATGGCGTTCTCAAACTCGACCAGCATGAAGACTGCTTCAGGGTTCTCAACCTTAGAGCTCACGCACAGGTAGCCGCTCACGCCATTGTTGGTGTACAGCTTGGTGGGGTTGCCGTCCTTGGAGGGCACGCGGGCAGGAGTCCACATTGCGTCGGGGTCGTTGTTCATGTTGGTCTGTACACAGGTCACGCCGCGCCACGGCTCACTGAAAAGAATGCCGCACACGCCGTTGGAGATGTCAGCGTCCACAGTGCCGGCGACGGCGAAGTCGCTCTTGATCAGGCCCTTCTTGTAGATCTCCTGCATCTTGAGCAGGCCGTCCTTCATCTCGGGCATCACGTCGCCCTTGACATAGGTGCCGTCCGCCTGGGGATTCCAGGCGCCCATGACCGCGCCGTAGGCCGCCATGATGTCGTCGCCGATGTCATAGAATTCCATGCCGACGGTGTTCTCGCCGCCCAGCTTCGCGTCCACAAACGCCTGGGCCACGTCGACCAGCTCGTCCACGGTGGTGGGCACGGTCTTGCCGACTGCATCCAGCCAATCCTGACGAATCCACATGATCGCCGTGCTATTGTAGCGGTTGCCAACCAGCGCGTAACCCATCATCTGACCGTCATACATGCAGACGTTCTTGAAGCCGGGATAGCTGTCTTCGATCTGCTGCAGGTAATCCTTGTGAGCGTAGTTGTCATAAGCTTCGGAAAGATCCTGAACTACGCCGTTTTCAGACAGCACGTAAAAGAGGTTCTTGTCTACGCGCATGATGTCCGGCAGGTCGCCCGAGGCGATACCAGTGTTGACGCGGGCACTCAGCGCGCTGCCGTCCTCGGCGATGATGCGCTCCAGCTCGATGTTCAGGAACTCCTTGTAGCCGTCGATCCACGCATTCTCGGTGGGCGACTTGCGGTCGTGGTTATCCGCTTCGTAAGCACCGTTGGTGCCTGCGGAAGCGGTGTCGGTGGAGAGATAGGTAAGGTGCACCGGCTCTTCGAACTTGCCGAAGTCAGGCGCTTCCGCTGCGAATGCACAGCTCGTCAGCAGGAAAACCAGTACCAGGAACAGGGAAATCTTCTTGGACATGTGTTGTATCCTCCTTCTGCTAAGTTAATGTCCGCGTTTATCATATCGGTTTTAACGCGTTTTGTCCATTGCACTTTTCCGACTTTCCCTTTTCAATTTCCGACTTCTGTGCTCGAAAGTGTAGATATGACGCGCTTTTTATGGTATAATGCCTGTATCGGAACGCTTTGCGCACTGCGCGGTTACGAAGGTTAAGGAGATATGGCGCGAATGGTCAGGGGCTTTAAGTGGGTAAATTCGATCTACACGCGGCTGCTGGCGGCGTTTCTCGTGCTGACCATCCCGCTGGAGGTGGGGCACGCGGTGCTGTATAACTGGTGCGTGAGCGCCGTGCGCGAGGAGGTCGTCACGACCGCCCGGGACAATCTCTCCTTTATTCAGGACGAGCTGGAGACCAACGTGAGCCTGATCGTGCGGCAGCTGGAGTACCTGCTGCAGCACCGCATGGTGACCGCGCTGTATCCCTACACCCGAACCGCCCGGCTGGGCGACTACTACCTGCACATCATCGACATGCAGAGCATGTTCAAGCTGGTGCAGGGCAGCAGTCCCTTTCTGGAGGAGGTGAAGGTCTACTATCCGCGGCTGGGGCGGGTGATTTCCTCGAATACCTCGGTTCCGATCCGCATCGGCGAGCGGGAGATGAACGAGGTGCTGTCGAGCTTTTATCAGCAGGGGTTCCTGCTGACCGAGCGGGAGGGCGTGCTGAGCGTGGAGCTCATGCACTCCAACACCGCCTATGGCACGAGCATGCAGCCCTACTTCATGGCCAGCGCGACCCTCCGGCAGGAGCAGATCACCGCGCTTTTGTCCTCCTTCGACGTGAGCGGAGACTGCCGGGTGTTCATGCGCAACCGCCCGACCGGCACGATCTACCGAAACCGGCTGGCCGTCGCGCAGGACGCGCCCCTGCCGGACGCGCTGCCCGCGCCCGGGGAAATGGGGCAGTCCGGCCATGTGCTGAACCAGGACGGCGTGCAGTACCTGTGCCTGGCCGTGTATTCGAGCTATCTCAACTGCGACTTCTATCAGCTCATCCCCTACGAGCGGCTCTTCGCCCTGCCCGAGCGGCTGAGCCGGTTCACCCGGATGTTTACCGTGCTGCTGCTCGTGCTGCTGGCCGCCTACGCGCTGATCATCTACCGCATCGTGCAGCGCCCGATCGGCGCGCTCACCGGAGCCTTCCGCGCCACCCGGCACGGCGATTTCAACACCCGCATCGAGGGAAGGTACCTGAACGAATTCGAGATACTGGTCGAGGGCTTCAACCGCATGGTGGCCAAGATTCAGGAGCTGGTGCAGTCCACCTACGAATCCCGCATCCGCACGCAGCGCGCCGAGTACAAGCAGCTGCAGTCCCAGATCAACCCGCATTTCCTCTACAACAGCTTCTACGTGCTCAGGCACAGTCTGCGCGGCGGCGAAACCGAGTACGCCCAGCGAATGTGCTCCTACCTGGGCGACTATTTCCGCTTCATCACCGACCAGTCGCACGACACCCTGCCCCTGTACGAGGAGCTCGACCACGCGCAGACCTACCTGCGCATTCAGCAGATGCGCTTCGGCGACTTCCTGCGCGCCGAAATCGAGCGGCCCGGCGAGGAATTGGGCCTTCTGATCGTGCCCCGGCTGATCCTGCAGCCGATCTTCGAAAACGCCATCGAGCACGGCGTGCCCACCGGCCGCGAGACCGCGCTGGTTCGCCTGCGCTTCGAGGAACAGGGCGAGCTGGTGCGCATACGCTTCGAGGACAACGGCGACCGCCTGAGCGACAAGGCCATCGAGAAGCTCTCCGGCATGCTCGACGCGCCCCAGAAGGTCGAGGGCGAGTCGCACGCGCTGGTCAACACCCACAGACGGCTGCTGATACTCTACGGCGCGCCCTGCGGATTGAGCTTTTCCCGGAGCGAGCTGGGCGGCCTGTGCGTCGCGATGACCATCCGGCGCGCCATCAAAACCACACAAAAGGAGGACGAACATGGACGCGGAGTATAACCTGCTGGTCGTGGACGACGAGCCCGTGATCGCGGAGAGCATCCAGCGGCTGCTTTCCACCGGACTGGGCGTGCCGGTCGAGGTTTTCTGCGCCTATCGCGGCAAGCGGGCGCTGGAGGTGCTCGAGAGCAACCGGATCGACCTGATGGTGTCCGACATCAACATGCCGGACATGAACGGCCTGGATCTGCTCGAGCAGGTGAACCGGCGCTGGCCCGCCTGCAAGACCATCTTCCTGACCGGATACCCCGAGTTCACCTATGCCTATCAGGCCTTTCAGCGCCACGCGGTCGGCTACATCCTCAAGACCGACGAGGATCAGGTGCTGCTGGACAGCGTACAGGCCGCGCTCGATCAGCTCAAGGCGCAGCTGCGCGCCGCCTCCTACGCCCCGCTCGAGCGCTCCCGCGAGGATCTGGCGCACATACAGCGCCTGTTCGACGCGGCACTGGGCGCGCAGAAGAGCGCGCTGCTGGCCGACGTGCTCCCGCTGATGGGGTTCACGCAGCCCTGCGAGCGGCTGGTGTTCCTGCTGTCGATGGTGCCCGGGCTTCAGGCGGACACGGACGACGCCCTGCTCGAGGCAGCTGCGCTGCGGCACCTGCCCGGCCTTGTGCGCCTCGCGCCGGTCAGTCATCCGCTGCCCGAGGCCACGCTGTGGCTGGGTCAGTTTGAGGAGCGCCCGTCGCAGGTTTACCTGAACGGCATGCTCGAGCCGCTTCAGGTCGCCTTTTCGGCCGCGTCGGACAAAAACGTTTCCTTTATTGTGGGCTATCCGGGCGCGGACGGCGAAAAGACCGCTCAGCTGCATCAGCAGCTCATCCGGCATGCCCGCGCCAAGCGGCCTGACCCGGATACGCCGCCCTTCGTCTATACGCTCTCCGAAAACACCCCGGACACGCCCGTCTCGGGGCTTTTGCAGTTCATAGAGAACTATGTCGCTGAGCACATCCGCGAAGACGTGTCCATCGCGCAGCTTTCCCTGGCCACCGGCTACAACGCCGACTACCTCGCCCGCCTCTACCGCCAGCACAGCGGCCAGTCGCTGGGGCGCTACCTCGCCGCGCGAAGGCTCGACTACATCCGCTCCCTCATGGAGCAGCCCGAGCTCTCCCTGGACATGATCTCCCAGATGAGCGGCTTTTCCTCCCGCTCCTACTTCAACCGCTTCATCAAGCGCGAAACCATGCTTACCCCTCAGCGCCTTCAGGCATTGATTCAGCACGCTACCCCTACCCCGGAGGACGACTGCTAGGGAAACGATCGAGAGGCCGCCTTTTCTGACCGGGCAGTGCCCGGTTCCACTTGCTGCCGCCGGTTCTATCGACGACCGTTGGCCGCCATAGATTGGAGCGGCCAAGGTCTTCCCCTGCCAGAGCGCTTCGCGTCTGTCAGGCTCTATGGGCGTTGCCCATTTCGGGAATGAAGGTTTGTGAGAACGCCGGGTCGGGCGACGAGCGCTCGTCTTTCGTGTCCTTCGAACCACGATTGAGTTCGGAGAACCACATATCTATATGCTGTTCTGTAACGCGGATCAGACCGTTTTCCGGGAGAGGTTTGGGGAGGCGCCTTTTTCAAAAAGGCGGCCTCCCCAGCGTTCCCCCAACGTTCCCTCCCCATCTTTTTTCATTCAGACGGTTGACAGCGAGCCCATTTGCTTTTTATAATAGACAGGTCAAGAGAAGAAAGAAGAAGTTTCGACTGCAGGAGGCATTCGATGATTAACAGAGAAGCATATGAGCAGTATGAAAGCGCGCTGAAGCAGGGCATCAGGTACTACAATTCCTGCGTGGTGCGCGGCGAGTATCCGTATCCGCAGGTGCTCGACGAGATTCTGGACGACACGATGGACGCGGGCCGGCTGGACATGGGCCTGGTGGACATTCCGGCCGAGCAGATCGTGGGCACGGTGTCAGTGGGGCGGCGCGACGCGTTCGCGGGCAACTTCATGCCGCTGCTGGGGCCTAAGACCGAGTTTGGCGCGAAGTGGATTTTCCTGTGCAACGTGCACCTGAGCGAAAAGGGCTTCAGCGACCCGATTACCTGCTTTGAGTACATGGGGCGCTTTTACGTGCAGGAGGGGCACAAGCGGGTCAGCGTGCTCAAGAGCTATGGCGCGCCCTACATCCAGGGCTACGTCACCCGCATCATTCCTTCCTATTCGAACGACCCCGCCGTGCAGATCTACTATGAGTTCATGCGGTTTTACCAGCTGTGCGGCCAGTATCAGATCACCTTCCGGCAGAAGGGCGACTACGCGCGGCTGCAGGCGGCGCTGGGCTTTACGCCCGAGCACGTGTGGACGGAGCAGGAGCGCATGGATTTCCGCTCGGCGTTTATGCACCTGCGCGAGGCGTTTGAGAAGCTGAACAAGGAGAACCTGCCCGTCACCCCGGCCGAGGCGCTGCTTGCCTGGCTGCAGGTCTATCCGCTCAAGGACCTCAATACGGCCAGCACGGCCGACTTTACGCATTCCCTGTCGCTCATCTGGCCGGACATTCGCATACTGGCCGAGGAAGAGCCCATTGCGCTGAGCAGCACGCCGCCCGAGGAGGAGGACAGCCGCAGCTTCCTGGCGCACCTGTTCGGATTGAACCATCCGCACCTGAACATCGCCTTTGTCTATGACTGCGACCCGGACAAGAGCCCCTGGGTCACGGCGCACGAGCTGGGACGGCGCGAGCTGGAGGCCTGCATGGGCGACCAGATCACGGTGAAATCCTGCCTGTGCGCGGGCAAAGATCCCTACGAGGTGATGGAAAACGCCATTTCAGAGGGCGTAAACGTCATCTTCGCGCCCACGCCCACGCTGATTGACGAGTGCCGCCGCATCGCCGCGCTGCATCCGGACGTGCGGGTGTTCAACTGCGCGCTGTGCCTGCCCTACGCGGGCGTGCGCAGCTACTACAGCCGCATGTACGAGGTCAAGTTCATTACCGGCGCAATTGCGGGCGCGATGGCCACGGACAACGAGATCGGCTACGTCGCCAACTACCCGATCATGGGCGTGCCCGCGACCATCAACGCCTTCGCCCTGGGCGCGCAGCTGACCAACCCGCGCGCGAAGATACACCTGCGCTGGTCCTGCCTGAGCGAATACCCGGTGGGCGAGTTCCTGGTGGACGGCATTTCGGTCATCTCCAACCGCGAGTCGACCGGCGAATCGCCGCATCGCGCCTGGGACTGGGGCATCTACATGGTCAGGGAGGACGGCAGCCTGCGGCCGCTGGCTTCCCCCCGCTGGGAGTGGGGCCAGTTCTACCTGAAGATGGTCAAGTCGATCATGAGCGGCGCGCTGGACGCCGAGCACCCCAAGGACACCGACAAGGCGGTCAACTACTGGTGGGGCCTGTCCAGCGGGGTGGTGGACGTGGAGCTGCCCGGCGACCTGCCCGAGGGCGTGCGTCAGCTGGCGCTCATCCTGCGCCACGGCATCATGAACAACCTGATCGACCCCTTCCACCGCATCATTCGCGACCAGAGCGGCGTCGTGCGCAACGACGGCAGGCAATGGTTCTCCAAAGAAGAGCTGATGAACATGGACTGGCTGTGCGAAAACGTGGTCGGCGAAATCCCGCGCTACGATCAGCTGCTGCCCAAGTCCCAGGCGCTCGTGCGCGTGCTGGGCCTCTACCGAGATGACATTCCGCCGGAGGAATCGAAGTAAATGAGAATACTGCTGGTTGCGGACGAAGAGAGCAAGTATATATGGG
>CAKUFB010000091.1 GCA_934647145.1 uncultured Clostridia bacterium | reverse complement strand
AGCCCGCAGATTCGAAGAACCCAGCCGCTCTGATATATGGCGGCTGGGTTCGTGTTCTGTTCGGCGGCAGCAAGTGGGTGCAGGCTCAGCCTGCCGGCCTTTTTTGTTCGAGCAGATTGCGCGGCGCGGAAACGCATGCTATAATAAACTTGGTCATTACGCAATCAAAGGAGAATGAACATGTCACAGCGCACCATCACCCTGGCCACCGGCTGGCTGCACCTCCCCATCCGCCGGGACGCGCCCGGCCGCTACGTCCGCTTCGAGGCGGACGGCGAGACGTTCACCGAGCTGTATCTGCTGCTTTCGGACGCGCCCGACTTTTACTGTCCGATGAACCTGACGAGGTATATCGGGCGGCAGGTCACGCTCGTCTCGGACGACATGCCCCAGTCCCTGCTGGACGCGATCCTCGAGGGCGAGGCGATGAGCGCGAGCAATCCGCTCTACGCCGGGCTGTATCGCGAGGCACTGCGCCCGCAGTATCACTTTTCCTCCCGCCGCGGCTGGCTGAACGACCCGAACGGCCTGTTCTTCGACGGCAGTCTGTATCACCTGTACTATCAGCACAACCCCTACGCCACCGAGCACATGGGCGCGAACATCTGCTGGGGTCACGCGACCAGTCCGGACGGCGTACACTGGACGGAGCATCCGGACGCGATTCACGCGATCACCTCGACCGACCTGATCGCCTCGGGCAGCTGCCTGATCGACCGCGAGGGCGCGGCGGGCTATGGCAAGGGCGCGATCATCGCGGCCTTTACCCGCCTGGGCGCCATGGACTACCGCCAGAATCCGCCCGCTGAGCTGCCGTCTCTTGGCCAGTACTTCGCCTGGAGCGCCGACGGCGGCTATACCTTCACCCTCTTTAAGGACAATCCCTGTATCCCCACCGAGGACTGCAAGAGCTGGCGCGACCCGCGGCTGTTCGAGTATCCGGGCGGCGGCTTCGGCGCGGCGGTCTACGAGACCGACGAGACGGGCAACTGCGTGACCTTTTATCATAGCGACGACCTGCATCACTGGACGCGCACCTCCCGCGCGGAGGATCTGTACGAGTGCCCCGACCTGTTCCGCCTGACCCCGGTCAACGGCGGCGAGCCGCGCTGGGTGCTCTACGGCGCGGACGGCATGTACCGCGTGGGCGCGTTCGAGGACGGCCGCTTCATCCAGGAGGGCGGAAAGCTGCCCCTGGACTGCGGCTCCTGCACCTATGCCGGCCAGACCTGGAACCACCACGACGACTCGACCGGCCGCATGCACATCAGCTTCATGACCGACTGGCGCTACAGCTGGTCAGCTAACAGGAGCTATCCCGACATGCCCTTCGGCGCGTGCATGACCGTGCCCTGCCTGCTCACGCTGACCTCCGCGCCGGACGGCTGCCGCGTCTGCCGCAATCCCATTCCGGAAATCGCCGCCCTGCGCGAGGGCGAGGGTGAGCCGGTCGCCTGCTCCCCGGTACGCAATGTCTCCATCGAGCCTCACCTCTCCGGCGACATGGAGCTGGTCATCGACGCGCAGCACCCGGTCACCGTGCGCGCGGGCGGCGTGTCCTTCCTCTATGACCCGCACACCGGCGAAGCCCGCTTCTACGGCGGCCGCTCCATGCGCCTGCGGCAGACCGGCCCGCTTCGCCTGCGCGTGCTGACCGACCGCGCCTCCTGCGAGTTCTTCCTTCAGGGCGAGGCCTCGGCCAGCTACGGTCTCTCCATGCGCGACGTGCCCATCGAAATCTCCTCCGCCACCGCCTTCCGCGTCCAGGGCCGCCGCTGGCGCGTGCGCAGCATCTGGGGGTAAAGACGATCGAGAGGCGGCCTTTCTGAGAAAGGCCCCTCTCGAGCTCTCCCGGAAAGCACTTTGATCCGCCTGACGAAAACGCTAAAAGAAATGCGGTTCCCCGAATGGTTCGCCGTTCTGGGAGTCGTTTTTCAAAGGTTTTTTTCTCGCTCAAGTCGCCCGTTTTTCTCCCGGAAAGCACTTTGATCTGCGAAACAAAACATCAGGAAAAAAAAATGCGGTTCCCCGAATGTATTGCTGTTTGGTGCGCATTTTTTCAAGCGTTTTCCCCTGCGCGCTCGAAAGGCGACAGGGTTCGCGCCCTCGGGCGGCGGAATAAGGTCGTCTGGATAAAAACTGAGCGGAGAGCGCCGCATGGACTCCCTCCGCCCTCATTCACTTTATTCCGCCTGCGCAGCGTCGATTCGGAAGTTCTCGGCCTGCTCGTCCAGCGGGGCAAGGCCGGTTCGCTCTCCGTTCCGCACGCACACGTACAGCCTGTACGCGCCCGGGGTCAGGCCGCCCGCGTCGACGCAGGCGCTGTAGTACGCCTCGTCCAGGTGTACGCCGTTCGCGCTGTCGAAGGACAGCTCCCACGCTCCCTTGGCGCGCTCCGCCTGCCAGGCCGCCTCGAACGCGCCGCTGCCCGTGTTCCGCGCCAGCAGGTAGGTCGTGCTGGAGCGCGCGTCCATGCCCTCAAGATAGGCGTGTCCGCTGACCGAGAGCGCGTACTGCCCGCCGGAAGCAGACTGTGTAAAGCTGAACAGGTTCGCCTTGAGCCAGCTGCCGTCCGCCTGGGACAGGTCGCCCAGCGCCGCCAGCTCTGCGCGCGCGCTCAGCCGCGCCTCGGGCACCGGCGTAGCGGTCGGCTCGGGCGAAGGGGTAACGGTCTGATAGGACGGCAGGTTCACGTTCAGATCACCCAGGTTCACATTGTCCTTGAGCATCTTCTCCACGCCGGGCAGCTCGATCGTCCCCTGCAGCACGAACAGGTATACGCATACGCACACCAGCAGCAGCACCATTTCGCCCACCAGAAACCGCAGAAAAGCCTTTCCTCTGCCGGGTCGCAGCACCCGTCCGTTCTTTTTTTTCACGCCCTGTCTCTCCCCTTTTTGCATGCTTTTTTTCTTATTATAGCCAAACGCGGCGCGTCTGTCAAGGCAGGCCGTCTTTTCGACGTTTTCCGCCGCCCGAAGGTTTCACTGCGCGCTTTACTTTTCCCGGAAAATGCGTTAGAATAAGGTGATGTATTGTTTCTGCCGACCGATTTGAGGAATCATGCCATGAAGCTCATTCATCTATCCGACCTGCATCTGGGCCGCAGCCTGTGCGAGTTTTCGCTGATCGACGTGCAACGCGCCTTTCTGCAGGACGTGCTGGCCTATATCGACCAGCACGCCGCGGACGCGGTGCTGCTCTGCGGCGACGTGTACGACCGCACCGCGCCGCCCGCCGCCGCCATCATGCTGCTCAACGAATTTCTGAGCGGCCTGAACGCGCGAAGCGTTCCCGTCCTGATGATCTCAGGCAACCACGACTCGCCCGAGCGCCTGGCCTTTTTAAGCGACCTGCTCACAAAAAGCCGCGTCTACATCGCGGGCAATTACACCCTGGGCGCGCCGCCGGTCACGCTGAAGGACGAGCACGGCCCGGTCAGCTTTTACCTGCTGCCCTTCTTCCGCCCAGGACTGGTTCGCGCGCAGCTGCCTGACGAGACCATCGCGGGCTACGACGACGCGATTGCCCAGGCCGTCTCGCACATGAACGTGGATACGTCCCGGCGCAACGTGCTGCTCGCCCATCAGTTCGTGTGCGCGCCCGGCCAGGCGACTGAGCGCTCCGATTCGGAGATGCTCTTCGCGGGCGGCACGGAGCAGGTCTCCTCGACCCACTTTGACGCCTTCGACTACGTGGCGCTGGGGCATCTGCACCGCGCCCAGAAGGTCGGCCGCCAGACCGTCCGCTACGCCGGCGCGCCCCTTCACTACGCCCTGTCCGAGGCGGGGGACAAAAAGTCCTTCACCGTCGTGGAGCTGGGCGAAAAGGGCGAGGTCTCCTGTGAGCAGGTGCCGGTTCGCCCCCTGCGGGCGCTCTCGGCGCTGCGCGGCACGCTCGCCGAGCTGCTTTCCGCCCCGTGCGACCGGCCGGACGACTTTTACAGCGTCACCCTGACCGACACGGAGGCGGTCTACGACGCGATGCGCCGCCTGCGCGCCCGCTACCCGTTCACCGTGCACGTGAAGATGGAGCGCGACCAGTCGCCGGCCGCCGGCGCGCTGACTTCCCTGCCCGCCTCCGGAAAGCAGGATCTGCTGACGCTGTTTGAGGGCTTTTTTGAGGAAACCGCCGGCCGCGCGCTGACCGAACGCGAGCGCGAAGAAATCGTCCTCGCCCTGAAGCAGGACGGCGAAGAGGAGGAATCGCCATGCGACCGCTGACCCTTGAAATGCACATGTTCGGGCCGTACATCGAGACCACGACGGTCGACTTTTCCCGCTTCGGCGAGGGCGGCGTGTTCCTGATCACCGGCGACACCGGCGCGGGCAAGACCACGCTGTTCGACGGCATGGTCTACGCGCTCTACGGCCGGGTGACCAACGACCGGCGCACCGGCCCCTCGCTGCGCAGCGACTACGCCACGCCGCAGGACGCCACCTGGGTGCGCCTGACCTTCGAGCACGCCGGGCTGACCTACGTCGTCGAGCGCTCCCCGTCCTACGAGCGCACCCTCAAGCGCGGCGAGGGCACCACCCGGCAGGAGGCGCAGGTCTGCCTGACCCTGCCGGACGGAACAACCGTCGAAAACGACAATCAGGTCAAACAGACGATCGAGAGCCTGCTGGGGCTGGACTTTGAGCAGTTTCGCCAGGTCTCGATGCTGGCGCAGGGCGAGTTTCTCCGGTTCCTGCTGGCCAAAAGCCGCGACCGCGAGCTGATCTTCCGCCGGCTGTTTTCCACCGATTCCTGCGCCCGGCTGACCGACCGCCTGCGCGACCGCACGACCGCGCTGAAGGAGCGCGTGGCCCTCCTGGAGCAGGAGATCGCGCTGCGCCTGGGCATGCTCGACTGGCCGGAGGGCGACCCGGGCGCACAGGTTCTCGCGGGCTGCCTCCCCTCGCAGGCCGAGCCGCAGCTTCACCTGATCGCCGAGAGCAACGAGCGCACCTGCCAGGCGCTTGCCGCCGCGCGCAACAGCCTCTCCCAGGCCGACGCGGCCTACGCCCGGGCGCTGACTGAGCGCGAGCGCGCCCTGCGGGAAAACAAACTCTTCGCCCAGCTGACCGCCCGGCGGGAATCGCTCGCCCGGCTCGAGGCGCAGGGGGCGGACGCGCAGTCCTGGAAAAGCGCGATCGAGGCCGCCCGCCGCGCCCAGCAGGTGCAGCCCCACGCCGCGCTGCTTAACTCCCTGCGCGCCCAGTCGCAGGCCGCCCAGTCGCAGCAGACCGCCCTCGAGCGCACACTGGATCAGGCGAAAAACCGCCTTTCTCAGGCGCAGACCGACGCGCGGCAGCTTCCCGCCCTTGAGGAGGAACAGAAAACGCTCGCCGCCCGGCTCGAGGAATACCGCCGCATCCTGCCCCTGTACGAGCAGCTGGACGAGGCCGCGAAGGCGCTTCGCCTGGCCGAGCAGAAGGCGGCGGAGCTCGCGCCGAACATCGTGCTGCGCAGGCAGGCGCTTTCCGAGCTCTCCGGCCAGCAGGCGCAGCTTGCCCAGCGGCTCTCGGAGCTTTCCGGGGTCGAGGAGCGCTGCCGAAACGGTCAGCAGGCGCTTTCCGAGCTCTCCGGCCAGCTGGACTCGCTCTCCGCCCTGGCGCAGCTGCTGCACGACCGCGCGCTGGCGCAGGCGGCGCTCGCGCGGCTGATTGAGCGGCAGGCTCCCCTGGCCGCGCGGGCGCTCTCCGACGACACGCTCTATCAGACCGCCTACGCCGCCTTCCTGCGCGAGCAGGCCGGGCTTATCGCCCATGAGCTTCGGGACGGCGCGCCCTGCCCGGTCTGCGGCTCGACCAGTCATCCCTCCCCCGCCCGCCTTTCCCCGCACGCGGTCACGCAGAACGAGCTGGCGCAGCTCAAGCGCGCCGCCGAGGAAAGCCGCGCCCTGCTCGAGCAGGTCAACGCCGAGTGCGGCCGGGCGCAGGAGCGCATCGACACCCTCGAGCAGGCCGCCCGTCCGGTCGCGCAGGCGCTTTCCCTGCCGCTTGAGGCCGAGACCGTCCGCCTGGCGCAGGCCAAAAAGCAGGCGCTTCTGCACCGCTGCGAGGACGCGTACCGCGCGCTGCTGGCTCAGTCCGAGCTGAAAAAGAAGACCGAGCAGCTGCAGGAGACCGCCCACGTCCGCGAAAAGCAGCTCACCGCGGAGCTGGACGCCTGGAACGCCCGCCTCAGCGACGCGACCGCCCAGGCCGAGCGCGCCCGCGCCACCTACCAGACGCTCGCCGCCCAGCTGCCCGCCTCCGCGCCCGACAACCTGCGCGTTCGCCAGAAGCAGGCTCTGGCGCGGCAGGAGCTTCTCCGGCAGACCGCCGAACGCCTGAATCAGGCCGTGCGCGAGCGGGAGCAGGAGGCGGCCGCGCTCGAGGGCCGGCTTCACACGCTGCGCGAGCAGCTTTCCGCGCTCTCAGCCCGCCTGAACGAGGCGCAGTCCGCCTTTTCCGAGGCGCTTTCCGCACAGGGCTTTTCGGATGAGCAGGCCTTCCTTTCCGCCCGCCTGGACGAGAACGCGCTCTCCTCGCTTTCCGCGCGCCTGGAGGACTACACAAGCCGCCTTTCGCTGACCCGTCAGGAGGTGACGCGGCTCGAGGAGGAGACCCGCGAAAAGTCGCCCGTGGACGAGCAGGCGCTCGCCTCCGCGCTCGATCGCGCGCTGGGGGCGCAGAAGGCCGGCCGCGAGGCGGTCAAGGCGCTCGAGCAGCGGCTCTCCCTCAACCGGCAGCTCTTCACCCGCCTGACGGCGCTGTGCGCGGAGCACGCCGAGGTTTCGGCCCGGTACGCCTGCGTCTCCGCCCTGAGCAGTCAGTGCGCCGGCAGGAGCGCCGGCCGCTACCGCATTTCCTTCGAGCAGTACCTGCAGCGGCACTATCTCGAGGCGGTGGTCGAGCAGGCCAACCTGCACCTCGCCCGCATGACCGACGGGCGCTACCGGCTGATTCGGCGCGAGCAGCTGCGCGGCCTGACCGAGGGCGCGCTCGAGCTGGACGTGTACGACGGCTTCAGCATGCGCTCCCGCCCGGTGGGCACGCTCTCCGGCGGCGAGGCGTTCCAGGCCGCGCTCTCCCTGGCGCTGGGCCTGTCCGAAATCGTCATGCGCGAGTCGGGCGGCGTGCGCATCGACACGCTGTTCATCGACGAGGGCTTCGGCTCCCTCGACGAAACCGCGCTGGACGAGGCCGTCGCCGTGCTCACCCAGCTGGGCGAGGGCAGCCGCCTGGTCGGCATCGTCTCCCACGTCGCCGAGCTGCGCGAACGCATCGACCGCCAGATCATCGTCACCGCCCGCCCCGGCGAGGGCAGCCAGGTGCGCCTGGTCACGGAGTGACGGGGGGACGTTGGGGAGACGGCTTTTCTGAGAAAAGCCTCTCCCCAAACCCCTCACGAAAAGCACTATGATCCCCGCAAGCTGATGCAGAAAAGCAATGTGATTCCCCGAATGCGGCGCCGGTCTGAGAACGAGGAAGACCGGCAACGGGCGCACTTCCCCGAATGAGATGCTGATCTAAGGGCAGGAGCACCGAAAACGAACGTACTTCCCCGGATGCGGCGCTGGTCTGGGGACGGGGAACGCTGGCAACGGGCGCACTTCCCCGAATGCAGCGCGGTACAAAGTGCGTTTTCAGGCGCAGTGCGCAAAAAGCGCGGCGATTTCTCTTTCTCAGGCCGTCCCGGATTATACCTCAGGCGGCGCGCCCCGAAACGACACTCGATTCGAAAAAGGAGTATATCCCCATGCAAAATATCTCGCGGCATTTCCGCGTGCGCGACGAAAAAAACCAGTTCACCACGCGCGCCCTGTGGGCGCTGATTCTCCCGCTCGTGCTGGAGCAGCTGCTCAGCGTGACCATCGGCATGGCCGACACGGTCATGGTTTCCCGCACGGGCGACGCGGGCGACGCGGCCGTCTCGGCGGTCTCGCTGGTGGACTCGATCAACAACCTGCTGATTCAGATGTTTTCCGCCCTGGCGACCGGCGGCGCGGTGGTCACGAGCCAGTACCTGGGCGCGCAGGATCTGCCCATGGCGCGGCGCTCGGGCAAGCAGCTGATTTACGTTTCGGTGCTGCTGGCGGCGGCGGTCTCGCTGCCCTGCGCGTTTTTTCGCGGCGGCATACTGGACGCGCTGTTTCACGGCGTGGAGCCGGACGTGATGCGCGGCTGCAGCGAATACTTCATTCTGGGGCTGATTTCCTATCCCTTTCTGGCCCTGTACAGCTCCTGCACGGCGCTTTTCCGCGCCCAGGGCGACAGCCGCACGCCGCTGTACTGCTCCATCCTGATGAACATGGCCAACATCGGCGGCAACGCGTACCTGATCTACGGGCTCAATCTGGGCGTGTTCGGCGCGGGCCTGGCCACGCTGATCAGCCGTGCGGCGGGCGGCGTGTTCATGCTGTGCATGCTGCAGCGCAGGCTCTCGAAGCTGCGGATTTCCCGCCTGCAGCGCCCCGAGTTTGACGGCGGCATGATCGCGCGCATCCTGCGCATCGGCGTGCCCAGCGGCCTGGAAAACAGCCTGTTTCAGGTGGGCAAGGTGCTGCTCTCCCGCCTGGTTTCCTCCCTGGGCACCTACGCCATCGCGGCGAACGCCATTTCCTGGACGATGGCCAGCCTGCTGTGCGTGCCGGTGAACTCGGTGGGCGTGGGGCTTTTGACCATCTCGGGCGTGTGCATGGGCGCGGACAACCCGGACGGCGCGGAATACTACACGAGAAAGCTGGTGCGCGTCGCCTATATCGGCATGGGAATCACCTGCGGCGTGATGCAGCTCATCATCGAGCCGCTCAGCGGCCTGTTCGGCCTGAGCGAGCCCAGCCGCGTGCTGGCCTGCCAGATCATCCGCCTGTACGCCGTCATGGTCTTCCTCGAGGCGCCGATCAGCTTCGTCGTGCCCTCGCTGCTGCGCGGCGCGGGCGACGTCAGGTTCCCCATGCTGGTGTCCGCGCTGTCCATGTGGGGCTTCCGCGTGGGCGCGTCCTATCTGCTGTGCAGCGGATGGAACCTCGGCCTGCCCGGCGTGTGGTACGCCATGTACCTCGACTGGACCTGCCGCTTTGCGCTCTTCTTTTGGCGCATGGTCAGCGGCCGCTGGCGCCGGTTCAGGGTGATCTGAGGGTGGCGGGGAAGCATGCTCCCCGGCCAGGTGCCGCGGCTCAAATCTACGATTTGAGCCGTCGGCAGTTTCGCCAAGGGCGAAACCTGAAAACCCAAAGGGTTTTCAGCCTCCCTGCCACCCTCT
>CAKUFB010000090.1 GCA_934647145.1 uncultured Clostridia bacterium | reverse complement strand
GCCTTCCGCACCGAGCGCCGCGCCCGCATGCAGCCCAACCTGAGCTTCGACAAGGGCCCCTGGCTCAAGCCTCAGATTGCGTCCGGCGCGCAGACGAGTCTGCAGGTTCGCCTGCTTTCCAGCGCGCGCAGCGCCAACCGCATGACCTTCGACCTGGAAATCGTCAACGCGGGCGCGATCCCCGCCTTCCCGGTACGCATCGACACCGCCGAGGACGGCACGGTCTGCGCCGCCGAGGACAGCTTCTTCCTCCTCATGCCCGGCGAGACGCGCGTACTGCACGCCGACGTGCTGCTGCACAAAAATGTGCCCGAGCAGGTTCACGCCTTCGTGACCGCCTGGAACGCAGGCCGCGTCGACCTGGCGCTGTAGCCTGCACAGAAAACCGCAGGCTCCCATTTCTCGGGAGCCTGTTTTCGTTCAGCTTTTCAGGTACTTTTTTCACAGTACAGATCCATCGCGCAGTATCTGATCGGTTTCGGCGTCGCTCAGGATTTTAGTGACCTTCATCGCGCCGGTGATATACCAGGGCAGCGTCGTCGGATCGGGGTTGGTGCGATACATATAATAGCCGTCCGTAGGCAGTTTGGGCAGGCCAGCCAGCGAGTGCTGGAACTTACCGTTCTTGTTGTAGCCGTAGGACATGGCCTCTTCCTGATAATTTTTGTCCGCCGCAATCTCGCACTCCGCCCAAATGAAGTTGGCCGGGAAAAGCTCCTTCACACCGGTTTCTGGATTCACGCGCGAAAACTGCTTCGCCATAGGCAGCTCGCCCAGGTGCCAGCCGGGTCTGTACGCCAGCGCCCCGCTGCCGCCCTGAGTACCCTTGCCGCCCGCCTTGACCTGCTTGCGCCCCAGCGTGTTGACCAGCTCGTTGCCGTTCTTGTCCTTGGCGGTCACGCCTTCGTCCGCGTCCAGCCACACGCCCACCGGCGTGGATTCGCCGTTCGGATTGGCCACCATGGGCGGGAAGAGCTGCCCGGGTTTGTTCTTCTCAAAGGCGACAAACACCTTGTAGGCGGTCAGCGTCTTCTCGGGCGGCTCCTTTTCGCGCAGGCTGAACTTTGTATTTGCATCGGAAAGTTCTCTCGCCTCCGAGGAAATTTCTGCAGAAGGGTTGACGTTCGCAGCTGAATATGCTATACTTTGAATGACCCCGAATTTAGTTCCCCCCAAAGGCACAACGTTGTCGCGGGCTTGGAACCATTCGCGGGTTCTTTTTTTTTTCTCAGAGAGATACAGCACGCCCCCGCGAGGGGGGCGACTGCTGTTTCGCCTGGCGCTGGAGGAGCGGTGCAAATTTCAACTCACGTCCCCGCGAGGGGGCGACCTCGTGCAGGATGGCGGCGGAGCCGATTTCGGCATTTCAACTCACGCCCCCGCGAGGGGGGCGACGTAGGTATCCTCAAACCGCTGCTCCTCCAGGATATTTCAACTCACGCCTCCGCGAGGGGGGCGACAATCCTCTTCGGCGCACGGGGCCAGCTCAAAGCTATTTCAACTCACGCCCCCGCGAGGGGGGCGACAGCAAAACCGTACGATGTACAACATTGGTTTTGCTGCATAATCGCCTGTTTTTGTCGAAGTACAGGCGGATACTTCTTCAAAACCTCAGGAGTTAGAGTAGTTTTGTATATTCTGCAACAGTTACGTTGCGCCGATCCTCCTGAAAACCATGTATGGCCTTCATCCGCGTGGCCAATCAAGTTAGAGAAGCATCGGTTCGCCTGATTGAACCGGCATAGTCTCCCCCATTGTATCTATACGGTTCTTGTAGGAGTTCCCAAGGCGATAGAAGCGTACAGAATCTCGCTGTTCGTCAATCACCTTAGCCAGTTCATGCTTGAGCATGGTCAGCTGTGCTGCGTCCACAAGCACCTCAAAGACCGAATTCTGCACGCGCACTCCATAGTGTTCGCATAGTTTGGCTACCTTGCGCAGTCGATGTTCGCCATCCGCAGACGCGGTGTTCACGTCATAGGTCAATACCAACAGCATGCTATCACCTCCAGACAAAAGGTGGGTATTCGTCCAAATCGCCCCTGAGTACTCGCGCAAGAAGCATGGCCTGCGCGTAGGGAATCAAACCGACCGACAGCTTTTCCTCGAGGAATGGATGCTGTATCGTTTCCTCCTTGCGCTTTTGCCAGGCCGTCAATACCATGCGGCGTCCTTTGTCATTCAGATACACTGCCTGCGACGCCGTTTCAAAGCAGTTTGCCGTCGCCTGTCCCTTGTTAAAGAGGGATAATACAAACCGGTCGCACAGTGGCGCTCGGAGCTCCTCAATCAAATCCAGCGCCAATGAAGGCCGGCCTGGACGCAGCATATGCAGAAATCCCGCTGCCGGATCCAGTCCTACGGTTTCCAACGCCGCTTGCATTTCCCGCGTAAGCAACATATAGACGAACGACAGCGCCGCGTTCACCTCATTTTGCGGCGGGCGACGAGTTCGCGTCTCAAAACGAAAGCTGTCTGCTTTGAGCATGTTGTCAAACTGTGAAAAGTAGACAGCCGCCGCTGCGCCCTCCACACCTCGCATAGAATCAAGCGCCTGCGGCGCGTCAAGGCGACCGGCCAGTTTTGTCAGGTGAGCAACTGCCTCGGTCATTTCATGTTGTTTGACCGCATCCTCCTGCGTACGCGCGCTTCTCTGCAGCACCGCCTTTTCATTTCGTATTTTCCCATAAAGCATGTTTCGAACGAGTCTTTGCACAAATCTCTGATCGTCCGCGCACTGATACTGCTTTTTCCGAAGCAGCACATTGCCGTTCACCGGGCCGCATACTCGGGCATAGAAACGCCCCTCTGGGGAAAGGAATGTCAGCGCAATGCCGTTTTCCGCGCAGAAGCCGATCAGCGGCGTCGATACCGTGTTCTGGCCAAAGCAGACAATCCCGTCCAGATGATGCGCCGGAACGCTGTATTTCTCTTCCCCGCCGACGCGAATTGCCACGCTTCCGTTTCGCACAAACAAATAGCTTTCCGGCGTAAGAACATACAGCGTATTGAGCAGTTTTTTCACAGTTCACACTCCTCCGACGCTTCCTGTGCCAACTTTCTGCAATAGCCTTTCGCCGACTGCTTTACCCTTGGCATACAGTATTCACGCATAGAACACCGTGCGCACTTGCTTCCATACTGCGCCGAGGGCACCGTCAGCGAGTCGCGAATGGTGCGCAGCTCCATTGCAGTTTGCCGTACACGATCGCGCAATTCGCAGTCTAGCAGAACAATCTGCCTGCGATGCGAGGTAATAAAGTAAAGCGCCCCCTCCGGTATACTGGTCTGATAGGTTTCCTCAAGACATATTGCCTGTGCACAAAGCTGGATTTTATACTCTTCCTCATCGCGCAGTGTGCCGTGTTTGTATTCGATGGGATACAGTCTGACCGGAAAGTCCACCGCAGGAATCAAACATCCGTCCGATGCGCGTGCCGCCTCGATGCAGTCGCACTTTCCGCTCAGACCCAGTTCCCGCGAAACCACCTCATATTCGTACAGCTTGACCTGATCGCCCCGCCGCTCGATGCGCTAAGTATGTACGCGCTCGTGCTCGGCACGCCCCTTCGCCGTCTCCGCGTTTTCTGCCCAGGCGCGCTCATTGAGCAGCAGCGCAGCGCGCCTGAGGCAGTAGCCCGCCTGCGACAGATAGCTTAGCGGCAGATATTCGCGTTCCTCATCCACGGAGCCAGTCCTCCTCCTCAGGCAGGCGACCCCAGGTAATCTTTCCAAACGGTTCTCTCTGGAATCCCACCTCTACGCCGTCCGGCACATGCGCCAGGTCGATGCTCGCGTCATAGTCGCGGTAGGAGCGCGGATACTCAACGCCGTCTTTACGCCTGACATGCACCAGATCAAACAGTCTGTGCGCCGGTGCGCAACCCAGCCTTGCCTGACGGACGCGCTGCTCAGCATTCGTGTCCGTCCCCACATGTTTGAACAGAATCAGCGGAGAAACCACCGATACCTCGCCCTTGCTGGCGGAGTGATCATGCTCATACATGCCGAGAATCGCCTCAAACAGCGCCTTCAGATCTTCATCGTCAAATCCGGTTTCCTGCGCCATATTTGCGCTGATAAACCCGCGCACCTCATACAGCCCGAAGGGAATCAGCTGCTTGCGCCCCATCGTGCGCAACTTATCTTCCGGCTTTTCCTCCTCCACCCGAATCGCTTCTTTAAGCGTGTCGCCCTCGGTAATCGCCATGCGGGTAATCGAGATGTCCATCGGCAGTATGGGATCCAGACTGCGCCCGAAGGTAAACTGCACCGGGCCGCGCACCTGTCCCGCGTTCGGGCCGGTTGACATCACTGCGCCGAAGGTGCGCACGTCATAGTACAGCTCGCACGCCTTCTGCCGCGCTTTATCAATCGAGTTTTTATCAGACTTCTTTGTGCTTTCCGGAATACCGGCCGCCTGCTTCGCCTCCGCAATGCGGCGATTGAGGTTGACCGACTGCTGAATCATGATGTTCATCCCCGGCGCGTCCCGATACGCAAGGTCAATGTAGTTGCGGATGCGCCGCTTGGTGGACACGTCCGTCAGGTATCCCTGCAATGTCTGCGGATCGACGCGCGGCGTATTGCCCATGTCGGGGTCGCCGTTTGGATTGCAATCCTTAAAGGAAACGTAGTACATCAGCTCGTAACGGTTTGCGATAGCCATGGTCAATCCTCCTTCTGCGCCTGCTTTTTCGCGGCGATCTGTTCGTTCTTTTCCTTCTCGAGCTGCGCGTACATCTGATAATACCCCAGCGCAAATTCCGACTGCCCTTCCAGGCTCAGTGTCGTCGGGATTCTGCCCCGGATGCGGCTCGCCGTTTCGCTCAGCCGTTTTTTCAGTCGATCTGCCAGCCACTTGTTTTCCATCTTTTCCAGGTGATGCACGGACATCTGGCTCAGCCGTCCCAGCACAAGCGCCGGAGTCTGTATGGCCGATGCATAGAACCGCCGCGCCACGCCCGCGTTTACGTCCGGCATGGCCGCGTTCTGAATCGCCTCGTACAGAGCCATCATCGCGCCGCAGTGATACGCGTTGCTGTCCGACACGTAATTCGGATTGTACATTTCCATAAGCATTCCTCTCTTTCCCCTGTTTCTCAGCAGCCAGACCTTGAGCCACTGCCACACCGCCGCATCCCGCGTGAACAGGGCGTTCGCGTTCTCGTCGTCCGTCGAGAGCATCTCCGAGCGGATGAAGGCCAGCGCGCGCGCCGCCACCGCATCGGGCATCGGCTTACCGCTAAGTATCGCGTCCAGTATCGCCGGCGTAATGCCCGAAAGTTCCTTTCCAAGCCGCTCGCCGGGCTTTCTGTCCGTTTTCTGGTATTTCAGCAGCTTGAGCAGCCTTGCCGTCAGCTTGCACGGTTTCACAAGATTCGTGCCCGCTCCGTTGACCAGCTTAAGATCCTCATGCCAGCTTGCCAGTCGCGTCCTGAGCTCCGAGTAATCTCCCCGTTCGTAGCGCCGGATCATGATTCGGCTGTTCGCGCCGCTGAGCATCAGGATAAAGTAGTGCGTCGCTTTTGTCATGTACGCCTCTTCACCTGTCTGCACGCTGCGTACCAGCTTGTCGGCCTGCTGAATTGCACTACGCTCTTCTTCTGCGTCGTACTCTGTTGCTTCATCCAACTCGTCCTCTTCCCATTCCCCTTCCTCGAACTCTGCGTCGATGCCTTCAAAGTCACCGTTGCATAGCGGGTCTTCTGCCACAGGCACTTCGCGGTCATACCAGTGCACAAATTTCATTCCCGCCAGAATTGGCGCACGGCGAATCAACGCTTCCAAGGCAGCCTTCACCGCAGCGTAGGCTTCCTCTGAAACCGGCGCGTTAGCAGCCTTAACCAAGCCGTAGGAGCAAAACGCGTCCTTATCAAAGCAGATCAGGGCATCTCCGCTCGGATGGCCACCCACTGTCAGCAGTCCGGAAATCACCGGCGTCGTGTACATCGGAACAGTCGGCTTTCCGCTAATCAGACATGGTGGTTTATCTCCCTTTGGCACAATCAGGAATTGTCGCCTGTACTCGCTCCACCAGGCCTTTGCGCTTTCCTCATCTAATATGGAACAGAAGCCCACCTTGAACGTTACCCGATCGCCGTCCTTGACCTTCTTCTCATCCAGTCTTCTGCGAATTGCCTCTGCCGTCTCCGGGTTTTCAAGCGCCGCCGCACAAAGCGCCAGCTTCGGCTCACTCTCCGCCGCATCTCGAAGCGCCCTGATGAAAAAGTCATGTTTCGCGCTGTCCGTTTCGGGGATGACCACAGAGCGTTTTTCGATCAGCACGTTGCTCTTGTCCGTGCCGTTTGCCAGGCTCCCAATGTCCGGCGCAACGACCTCCGCGCGGGCGCCCAGCTCCACGTCTTGAAACGTGCCGTCCTCGTGCAGCAGGATATACGCCTTGACGGTCTTCTTCGTGAAACCGGGCGGGAGCGTCAATCCGTTTCGCGTCGCGTAATCATACAATGCCTTCAGCATGCGCCGCTTCCTCCTTTGAAGACCTCAGGGCTCTCATAGGGCGGAACCTGCACCACACCCTGCCGCATCACCGCATGAAACAGCGCCAGCTGCGTCTGTGTCTTCTTCTGCACTGACCCGTCGTACGGATCAAACAGATCGTACACCATCAGCCCCGCATCCAGATCTTCCGGAATGGGCTGATCAGTATGGCGTACCGGGTCGTACAGCTCAAAATAACATACAAACTGCCTCAGACCCAGCGAGGGCTGCAAAAAGCACTTGCCCTCCGCCATGCGCCGGCGTGCCTGCGCGTAAAAGGCTGCCTCCTTCCCCGCAAATGCTGGCCGCGGAATGATCGACGCGGCAATGCGATAGTGAACATCCCGAAGCGCGACCGTCTGCCGCTGTGTACGCACCGTCTGCCGCTGTGTACGCCCGTCATCATCTTCCGTGCCTATCGGCATCGGATTGTTGCTGCTCACCTTTTTCTTGACTTCGTTGCATTTGAAGCTGATATAGCGAATCGGCCGAAGCACCTCGATGCGGTTAATCTGCCACCGGAACTCAATGGGCTTGTTATAAATGCTGCACAGAATTCCCCGTGCGGCGGAAGGCGTGGGAAAAGGGTAGGTAATCCGCTCCACCTTGCCGTAGGGAGCCGTAAAGCAGGCAAAATCGCCCCAGACCTCCAGGATGATCTCTTCCATCAGATCACCTCCATTTGTTTATTTGATGCAGTCATCCGGCGAGGGCTGCGCATCGTGAAGCTGAAGCCCCATGCGCGCATGGTAGAGACGCTCATACTGCGGCCTGAGCAGGTAAAAACCGCTTTCCTCCCGCTGCCTGTCCCTCCGCCTTGCCAGCGGAATGCTCTCCAGGTATTCATCAAGCTTCCCGGCTCTGTCTCGAAAACAACTGACTGTAATCGAAGACGCAGCGCGCATCAGTGCGGGCGTCATACCCTCCCGAAGCGCCCTGTCGCGTATCTCATCATAGGGAAGCTCTCCTCGATCAGGCTTCGCCGGCACGATAACGCGTACTCCCCGATTTTCGATTAACCTGTATTCGCGCGCGACTCGCGCATAGTCGTGCTCCTGCAATGCCTCACAAAGCGCCTTTTTATCCTGTTCGTCCTGAAACAGCAGCCGATAATAGGCGCGCAGATGTTCAGGATCATGGATGTCGATCGGAGCCTTATGTGCAAGCGCTTCCACCTTGAGCGCAGCCTGCTCATACCAAGCGCCGGGATAGAGCGGTTCCTTTTCATCCGGCACGAACACGACGACACGCCCAAGCGGACGTTTTCCGTTACGATTGCAGCGTCCCGCTGCCTGTACGATCGCGTCGAGCGGCGCCAGCGCGCGATAAACCGCCTCAAAGTCGAAATCAACGCCCGCCTCAATACACTGTGTCGCCACCACTCGGCAGGCTTCTCCGCGCGCCAGTCGATCGCGAATCGTTGCCGTGATCCTTCGCCGGTCGGCTGGACACAGATCAGTCGTCAGGTAGAATACTTCCTCCTTTGAACAGGCTTCGTTCAGCAGGCAGAACAGCTTTCTTGCATGCGCGCGCAGGTTAACGATCGCGCATACACTCCTCTCTTCACTCATTTCCCGCGCAATTACGCATAGCGGTGTGCGCGCATGTTCGGCAATGCGCCATTCAACCGTCGTCCGCCGCATCGCGCGGTACATCTGCTCAGGTTCGGGAACAATCTCCTTCGGCTGCCACGAGACCTGGTTCAGCGCGTCATAATCCGGCTGCGTCGCAGTAGAAAACAGCATCGTCGCATGGTATTGGGTGCAAAGCTCATTGACCGCCTGCAGCGTCGCCGCCGTCACATTCGCAGGCAAGCTCTGCGCCTCATCGAACACAATCACACTGTTAGCCAGGTGATGCAGTTTTCGGCAATCTCCCGGGTTGGCCGCAAAAAGCGACTCGAAAAAACGGACAGATGTGGTTACGATCAACGGCACGCTCCATCGAGCTGCAAACTCTCTCGCCGCGTCGCTCAGCTCGCTCTGACTGTGATCCTCCAACAGCTCCGGCTCGATTTTCCGATAAACGTCCGCATTCTGTTCAGTAATCGACAGATACGGCAGCACAATAATCACGCGTTTTTTATGAAACCGAACGCACTGCCTCAGCGCAAAATGCAGGAGAGCCAACGTCTTTCCGGTACCCGTGGGAGCAGTCAGCGTGAAAAGTCCTTCGTCCGCCTCTCCTGCCTCGCCGCAACGCCTGAAAAGCTCGCCTCGAAGTCGATTGACCGGCGTGTTCTGATCGCTGTGCGCGCACAGTTCGTCATGATAGGTGTACAGCGCCCGAAGCACCGCGTCCGGATCGAACGCCGGCTCGGTTTCCGTCAGGTAATCGGGCGTTTCATCGCTCGCTGAGACGCTGTAATCGGCGTCGACCAGGCTGGAAAACAGCATCCGCGTGTGCAGCATGCGCGCAACAGCATCGCCAAGCAGCGGTTTTTCAAGCCTTGGTATCTTCCACTCTTTCCAGTCATTCTTGAAACAGCGCCACGCCGCCTGATACTGGTCTTTACCTGCCAGCGCGGCGGTCTTCCCCGCCTCGTTGACGACCGGCTGCTCGCTGTGCAGGCTTTCCTCCAGCCGCGGACGCAGTAGTGACCAGCTCACCAGTCCGTCGTGATGCCCGCTGATCGCCTCCATCACCGGCACGTACCGCCGCAGCTTTTCCTCTGGATTCTTTATGCTTGAGTTTTGCTCGCTCCACAGGAAGCGACGAAGCTTATCGTACAGTATCGCCGCCCCGCAGACTGCGTGATCAATGCCGTGTCGCGTTC
>CAKUFB010000089.1 GCA_934647145.1 uncultured Clostridia bacterium | reverse complement strand
GCTAAAAATCGAAGATTTTTCGGGCGCGGAGCCTGCAAGGAAACGATTTTTGCTCTGGAAAATGAGATTTACAAAAACCGCCCCGTGCCCACCGTACATGCCGCTTGGCGCGATTGAAAGTTCGAGAGGGCTGCGGCCCTCTCGAGCTCTCCGGGGGTTTTTTGATAGTCTGACCTCCCGCTGCGGTTATTCGCCGCGGCGGGAGGCTTTTTCTGTCATTCGTTCATCTTATTCGAACACCCTGCCCTCGCGGTAGTCGCGCCAGACGGCCTCAAACCAGCCGCCGCCCTCGGGGAGCGGACGAACCGGCACGGCCCGCGTGTCGCCGCCGACGGTTTCAAAGGCGAAGCCCGAATAGTCCGGCGCGTCCTTGGGCAGGCTGCGGCTGGTGAAGGCGTGCCCGGCCTCGCCCGCGTATTCGCTCTGGCAGAGCATGGCGGAGAGGGCGGCGCGCTGGACGTACAGCGTGTCGAGCAGCTCGGCGGTCTCCGGCGCGCTTCGGCCGCAGGGAGCCTGATCGAGCAGGGAAGAGACCTCGGCAAGCAGCGCCCGCATGCCGGAAACGTCGCGCACTGCGCCGGCCACGTCGTTCATGCGGGTGCGCAGGCGGGTGAGCGCGGCATGCGCGTCCCCTCCCGCGCGGCTGAAGCGCTCGATTTCTTTTTTCAGGCTCCGGCCGCAGCGCGCGAGGAACTCCTCTTCGGTGCGGGCAGGGTCTTTCCCGCCGTGCGCCAGGATGTGCGTCGCCGCGCGCAGGGAGCCCGCCTGGGTCTCGTTGAGCGCGCTTCCGCCCGGGCGATAGGCGCCGAACGCGCCGCTGACCTCGCCCGATGCGTACAGGTTCGGCAGCGTGGTGCGCCACCACTCGTCGATCCGCAATCCGCCGTTTGCGTGCTGCGCGCACACGCCCACCGGCAGCGGCTCCTTCGCCAGGTCGATTCCGCGGCTCAGGTAAAACTCGATCGCCGCCGGGTTCATCGCCGCCAGGCGCGCATAGGGGGTGTCCTGGGTCGCGCCGCACTTGACGAGATAGTCGCGCGCCTCCCGCCCGGCCGCGCTCAGCGGGTCGGGGCAGGGGTTGACGCGGAAGTCCAGGTACACCTGCCTTCCCTGCGCCGCGATTGCCTGCACGGCCTGATCGACGCGGGAGGAGCCATGAACCTTGCGCCCGTCGAACGGCCACTGATAGCCCTTGAGGAAGGTCATGTCCAGCAGCTCGGCCTCGCCGGAAAAGAAGGGGGAGAGAATCTCGCTTTTGCCGTCGGTGTAGGCGGGCAGCGCCTGCTGATAGCTTCCCGACACGTTCCATTTGACCGACGTGCTGGCCAGGCCGTACTGCCAGAAGCACAGGTTGCTCGCCGCCGCGCCCGCCCGAAGCGCCGCGCCGCTCGCGCCCCGCTGCCGGTCGGGATATACCCGGCGCTCATAGGCCAGCGCCGCGCCGCCGGTCGCGAGGATCGTGTGCCTCGCGCTGACCGCGACGAAATCGCGCCCGTCGTGAAACAGCGCGCCGCAGACCGCGCCTTCGTCCTCCTGAAGAAGGCTTAAAAGGCTCATTTTGTCCAGCATGCGCACGCCCCGCGCGCGGCAGGACTCGGCCAGCGCCTTCGCCATCATCCGGCTGGTCAGCGGGCCCGCCGAGGTGGCGCGCTGGGTCGCGTCGTGGTCGGTCTGATAGCCCACATACTCGCCCCAACGGTTGTGGGGGAAGGGTACGCCCAGGTTGGCCAGCTTCAGGAAGCAGCGCGCCGAGAGCGCCGCCATGGCGTAGGCGTGGTCGCCGTGGATGCTGCCGCCTGAAAAGAACGACCGCGCGAGGCTGCCTACGCTGTCCGGCGCGTCGCCCGAGAGAGAGAGCTTGTAGTAGGTCTGCTTGTCGCTGCCCGAGTTCAGGCTGGCGCCGCCGCCCAGGTCGTCCGCGGTCAGCAGCACGTCCGCGCCCGCCCTTTTAAGCTCGTCGGCGGCGTTCAGGCCGGCCGCGCCCGCGCCGATGACCAGCGTGCCGCATGATTCGATTCTCATACGCGCGCCCTCACAGTCTTTGCAGGTGGAAGCCGCCGTCCACGTTGATCACCTCGCCGGTGGAGAAGGGCAGCAGTCCCTGGGAGAGCATGTACACCGCCTGCGCGATGTCCGCGGGCGTGCCCCAGCGGCGGATGGGGGTGATGCCCTCGGAGATCAGCTTGTCGTACTTTTCGGACACTTTGGCGGTCATGTCGGTCCTGATGATGCCCGGGCGAATCTCGTACACCGGAATGCCGTACTCGGCCAGGCGCACCGCGAACAGGCTGGTCATCATGGACAGCCCCGCCTTGCTCACGCAGTATTCGCCCCGGTTGACCGAGGAAACGTAGGCCGACATCGAGGTGATGTTGACGATCATGCCGCCGCCCTGCGCGATCATCTGCCGGGCCACCCGCTGGGTCAGGAAGAACGGCCCGACCAGGTTCACGTCCAGCAGCTCGCGCATGGATTCCTCGCTCATTTCGAGCAGGTCGGCGCGCACGCGCGGCGCGATGCCCGCGTTGTTGACCAGCAGGTCGATGCGCCCGAACCTGTCCAGCACGGTCTGCACGGCGCGCTCGCGATCCTCGGCGCTGGCGTTGTCGGCCTGGATGCACAGAAAGTCGCGCTGCGCGCGTTCGCCCGCGGGGGAGCGGGACGTGATGGCCACCTGCCAGCCCTCGGCATGCAGCCTGTCGGCGATGCCACGGCCGATGCCGCGGCTGCCGCCGGTAACCAATGCGATTTTATCCATAAAAAGGCTCCTTTCTCGTCTTGCCTGTGGTTTTGCTTCCGGTCGGCAGGGCCGACAGCCACTTGCTGCCGGCAGGCTGAGCCTGCACCCGGTTGCTGTCGCCGGTTCTATTGACGAATTCGGGAACCATAGATTGAAGTTCCCGAATTCTTCGAATCCGCAGGATTTCCTGCGGATTGCCGGTCGGCATTGCCGACAGCCACTTGCTGCCGGCAGGCTGAGCCTGCACCCGGTTGCTGCCGCGGGTTCTATTGACGAATTCGGGAACCATAGATTGAAGTTCCCGAATTCTTCGAATCCGCAGGATTTCCTGCGGATTGCCGGTCGGCATTGCCGACAGCCACTTGCTGCCGCGCAAGCTAAGCAATACAGCGGGAATTCTAACTCGTTCTGCCATACAGGGAAACGCGGCCAAGGTCTTCGAATCTGCAGAATTCCCTGCGGATTGCCGGTCGGCATTGCCGACTCGGGCGGTGCAAAATGCATAGCGTGGGTACGGGACGCTTCCTGTAAATCCCATTTCCGGAGAAAAAGTGTTTCCTTACAGTTTTTGCGCCCGGAAATCTACTCGTCAGCAAAAGCTGGAGAGGGGGGCAGAAAGACTGAAAACCTTTGGGTCCAGCCTTCCCCAAAGATGAAACCGCCGACGGCTCAAATCCCGGATTTGAGGCGCCTTTTCAGGATCGGCGGCCTTCCCGGCGTTTCCCTTTACACCGGCGCGACGGCCAGATCGACGCGGCCCAGCACGGTGGTGGTGAAGACGACGTAACGGTCGTTCATGATGAAGCGGGGATGCGGGTCGATGTGGTAGTTGTTGGGGCGCTCGGGGGAGCACAGGCTGGGGTTCAGGGTACAGATCACCCGATCCTCGCCGGTGCGCGCGTCGAACAGGCGGACGCTCGAGGCGACGCCGCGGTAAAACGCCTCGCCCGGCGCGGGACATATCTGGTCATAGACGAAGCGCGACTCGTCGCGGCTTGAAAAGGCGTGCCAGGGGCGGCAGGCGTGTACCCGCTCGGGCGCGCCGCCCGAAACGGCCTGCCGGACAATGCCCTCGGGCGAGCAGTAGTAAAAGCACTCGCCGCCCGCGCCCCACCATTCGTGCGTCGCATAGCCGCCCAGGGGCGCGTACCGGGTCATGCGCCCGCCGCGCGTACACACCCACAGCCGCTCGTATACCCCGTCCACCGTGGGGATGGGCTGTCTTTCGCCGGTCTCGAGGTCTACCCAGAAGTCCTTGGCCACCAGCGCGAGGTCGCCGTCGACCGGGTTGAACTGGCCGTGCTTGAAGTAAAAGTCCGCCTCGCGCCAGGGGGTATAGACCCCGGTTTCCAGGTTCACGCTGCCGAAGTCGAACCGCCTGTTGCCCATCCGGCGGTCGAGAAACAGCTCGCGCCCGTCGGGAGAGCAGGTCAGGTGGGTCGAAATCGCCTGGCACAGCCCGCGCGCCGGCACGCGCAGCAGCTCCTCGGCCGGCTCGCCCGCCCTGGGCGAGCGGCGATAGATCGCGTTTTCCCAGGTATACAGCGCGCAGTCCGCGCCCCTTTCAAGGAGCGGCGAGGCCGCCCAGAACTGCGCGTCGTGAAACACGCGCACCTCGTTTTCCAGCAGGTCGGCCACGGCCAGACTGTGCTGCTCCATGCCGCCCGCCGGGGGAAAGCTGGCGTACAGCCACAGATACCGCCCGTCCGGCGAGCAGGAATCGTTGACGAAGTAGAACGCCTGCTGCTGCGGGGCGGCGCGCCGGGTCAGGATGTAAAACGTCTGTCCGCCCGGGTCGCGGTAGGGCGTGAACAGCGGGGAGGCTTCAGGCGCGAACATGTCACTCGCCTCCCAACACCCGCCGGTATTCGGGCAGGTACCGCTCGCTGTCGCGCACCGGGCAGCCCGGACGGCCGCCCGCGCGCATGATCTTCGTACACAGGCCGCAGGTCACGCAGCACTTCTTCGCCTGCATGCCCTCGCCGGAGAGGATGTCCCGCGCAAAGTCCGGATAGGCGAAGCCGCCGCGCCCGAACGCGATCACCTGCGCGCCGCCCTGCTCGATCAGGCCGGCCGCGATTTCCGGCGCGAACTGGCGCAGGTAGGAAAAGCCGGTCGCCAGGCACACCATGCCCGGAGCCTCCTTCTGAGCCAGCGCGCAGCCGTGCAGCAGGCGCGACACGCCCACGATCGGGTTCTCCGGGGGCTCGTAGCCGCCGGTGGCGTAGGGGCGGTTGACGTGCGGGTTATAGTAGGGCGTGCCCATGGTCACGTTCAGCAGGCGCACGCCGTGCGCGTACAGGTCGCGCACCAGGCGCAGCGGCTCCCGCGTCGCCAGCGACAGGTTTTCGCCCACGCCCCAATTGCCCGCCTCGCCGTCGTACAGGTTCAGCCGCGCGGCCAGTATGCCCCTGCCGGCCAGCGCCTGCCTGCACGCGTCCACCATCTCAAGGTAGATGCGCGTGCGGTTTTCGTAGCCGCCGCCGTAGGGCGCGGGGCGCTCCTTCGCCCCCAGCAGCTCGCTGATCAGGTACAGGTGGCAGGCCTTCACGTCCACCCCGTCAAACCCCGCCCGCATGCACAGTCCGGCCGCGCGCCCGAACAGCGCGGGCAGGCGTTCGAGCTCCTCGTCGGAAATGATCGGCCAGTCCTCGGGCAGGCCCTGATGCCTGTCCAGCACCTCGCTCCTCCAGGCGCGGATGGGGCGCTTTTCGTCCACCGGGCGGCTCCAGCGGCCGCTGTGGGTCAGCTGCACGATGACCCTGGGCGCTTCCATGCCCTCCTCGCGCGCCGCCTCGCGGATGTCGTCCGCCAGCTTTTTGAAGGCGGGCAGGTTTTCCTCGGTGATCATCAGCTGATGCGGATTGGCGCGCCCCTCGGGCAGCACCGACACCGCCTCGATCCACACCAGACCCGCGCCGCCTTTGGCAAAGCGGCGATAGCGCCGGGTCGTCCAGTCGGTGGGCGCGCCGCCCTCGTCCGCGTCGCAGCCCTCCATCGGCTGAATCGCCATCGCGTTTTTCAGCTCAAACCCGTCGCCCTTTACCCGCCTGCCCAGCGTCTCCAGCCTGCCCGGCCGGGGCAGTCCCCAGGGAGTCTTCTCCGCCGCCTGATACACCTCGTCCAGCGTGTGATAGGGAAATCCGTACTGCATGCGCGTCCACTCCTTTTTTTCAGTTTCTGCGTCTATTGTACCATGCCTTTTGCGGCGAGTAAATCCGTCAAACCGGCTTTCCAATCGGCCAAAAGAACGAAAAACCGCTCCCTTCAGGAACGGTCAGCAATCTAAACGCCGCGCAGGACACCTTCGGCAGAGGAAAAGTCCCGCTTCTCGCTCGCCCTGAACCCACGCCGCATTCGGGGGATTACATTTGTTCATTATTATTGTTTTGCGGATCATAGTGTTTTCCGGGAGAGGTCTGGGGAGGCGCCTTTTTCAAAAAGGCGGCCTCCCCAGCGTTTCCCCCTAGTCCCCGCGGGAGCACTTTTCCGCGTCGATGGCGAGCGCGACGAGCAGCACGCCCAGCGCGTCGTCGGGGTCGGCGACGTCCAGGACATAGGTATCCGTCCAGTGGAAGAGCTCCTTGCTGATGCGGGCCACCTCGCCGCCCTGCGCATCGAGTATGGAGTAGTCCCATTCCATGAAGGAGCCCTCGATTTGCCAGCCGTTCACGTCCACGACAAAGCGCGGCTTAAAAAAGGTGAATTCCTTTTTGATCGAGCCGGTCAGGCGGTCGCCGATGTAGACCTCGAAGCGGGGGAGAAAGCTGAAGACGACCTCCTTGAGGGTGCCGACGTGATTGCCCTGCGCGTCGAGCACGTGCAGGCAGTGCCCCCAGGCCAGCCGGCCCTCGACGGTGAAGACGGTGTTTCCCGCCTCGTCGTACACGTCGTAGCTGTCCAGCCAGGAGAAAAAGCGCTGTTTGAACAGAAGCCTCATGCGTTCACCTCATTCTATGGCGACCAGGCGGATGGACTCCACCCCGTGTATGCGGCCGATTTTTTCCAGCATTTCGTTGAGCGGCAATACCAGCGCGCCCACGTCCAGGGAGAGCGTGACGCTGGCCTTCTGCTGGATGGGCAGGCTCTGGGTGATGGTCAGGATGTTCGCGCCGCACTCGGAAAACTGGTTGAGCACGGTGGACAGGATGCCCGTCTCGTGGCTCAGCATCAGGGAGAGCACCGCGTGCCGGCCGCTCGCGCTTTCGTCCGGCGCGAAGATGTAGTCCTTGTATTTGTAATAGGTGCTGCGCGAAATGCCCACGCGCCTGACGGCCGTGTTGACCTCGCGCACCTCGCCCGACTCAAGCAGCAGGCGCGCCTCGATCACCTTTTCAAAGTAGGAGGGCAGAATCTTCTTGTCTACGATCAGGTAATTACTGGACATGGCGAACCGTCCCTTCCGTCGATAGATTGATCTCTCCGTTTATTATAATACATTCCGCGCGTTTGCACAAGCTGAAAATTGCGTGAAGAAGGGCGCGCCGCGCGCAAAACTTCGCCGGATATTAACTGGGAGCTGCTGTCGGCAGATAAAAAACCATGCTAGACTGTACTGTGCATCAAAAGTGATTTTGCCCGTCTGTACCCCTCAGGCCCTGCAGAAAGAAAATGCAAGGCCTGTTTTTTTGAGAAATGCGAGGATGTTCGAGGGCGGGCCTGAAGGGAAGAAGACAATGGAGAAGATCAAGACCCTGCTCTCAGAGGAAGTGGCCCGCGCGATCGACGAGATGGGCTATGTGGAGGCCACGCCGATCCAGGCCGCGTCCATCCCGCCCCTGCTCGAGGGGAGCGACGTCATCGGCCAGGCGCAGACCGGCACCGGCAAGACGGCGGCGTTCGGCATCCCGCTCATCGAGAAGCTCGACCCGAGCGAGAGGACTGTGCAGGCGCTGGTGCTGTGCCCCACGCGCGAGCTGGCCATGCAGACCGCCGGCGAGCTGGCCAAGCTGGCGCGGTACAAGGCGGGCATTTCGGTGCTGCCGGTGTACGGCGGCGCGCCCATCGAGCGGCAGATTCGCCTGCTGAAGCTGGGCGTTCAGGTGGTGGTGGGCACGCCCGGCCGCGTGATGGATCACATGAACCGCGGCACGCTGTCCTTCGAGCGCCTGCGCCTGGCCGTGCTGGACGAGGCCGACGAAATGCTGGACATGGGCTTCCGCGAGGACATCGAGACCATCCTGGGCGCCACGCCCGAGTCGCGCCAGACCGCGCTG
The DNA here is from genome assembly GCA_934647145.1 of uncultured Clostridia bacterium. GTDB lineage: Bacteria > Bacillota > Clostridia > Christensenellales > Aristaeellaceae > CAKUFI01. Next base: position 1,447 of record CAKUFB010000089.1, on the reverse strand, counting down.
TTCTCGGCCACCATGCCGCGCCCGATCTACGCGCTGGCGCAGAAGTACCTGAAAAACCCGGTCAACGTCTCCATCACGCCCAAGGAGCTGACCGTGGACAAGATCGAGCAGTACTATATCAGCGTGCGCTCCTTCCACAAGACCGAGCTGCTCAGCCGCCTGCTGCTCCTGGGCGACGTCAGGCTGGCGCTGGTGTTCGTGAACACCAAGACCGGTGTGGAGAGCGTCGTGACCGAGCTTCAGCACCGCGGTTTTTCGGCGGCGGGGCTGCACGGCGACATGCGCCAGATCGAGCGCGACGCGATCATGGCCCGCTTCCGCGCCGGGCTGATCAACGTGCTGGTGGCCACCGACGTGGCGGCGCGCGGCATCGACGTGGACGACATCGAGGCGGTGTTCAACTACGACATCCCCGGCGACGCGGAGTATTACGTGCACCGCATCGGCCGCACCGGGCGCGCGGGCAAGACCGGCGTGGCCTACACCTTCGTGGTGGGCCGCGAGACCAGCCGCATGTGGGATTTCAGGCGCATCACCGGCGCGAAAATCCTGTGCCGCCCCGCCCCCGACGCGGGCGAGGTGGAGCGGACGCTGGCCACGCGCGTGCTGGCCGACGTGGTGAAGCAGACCGTCGAGGGCGAGGAACCCGACGCCGAGCTCATGCAGCGCGCCCGCGAGCTGCTCGCAAACGTCGAGCCGGCCCGCGCCGCCGCCGTGATGCTTCAGCAGCTGATCGCCTTTAAGGGCGCGAAGGTGGATTCGTCCATCGACCTGACCCCGCCCGCGCCCGTGCGCCCGCCCCGCCCGGCTCAGACCGCGCCCGCGCCGCGCCGCTATGGTCAGCGCCCGTATCCCCGCCAGGGCGAAACGGCCCAGTACCCCCGCGAGCGCAGGGATTTCCGTCCGCACGGCGAGGCTCCCCGCGCGGAACGCGACTTCCGCGACCGTCCCCCGCGCGACAGCCGGGGCGGTCAGGGCCACCATGACCATTCCCCGCGCGACAGCCGCGACTTCCGCCGCCCCGCCGGCAGGCCCTACGCCCGCCCGGTGAAGCCGAGGTAGGGGGACGGGGGAGACGTTCGAGAGGCGGCCTTTCTGACCGGGCAGTGCCCGGCTCCATTTGCTGCCGCGCAGCCATAAGAAATGTGGTTCGCATACGAGCAGGCGAGAGAGGCCATATGATGTTTTTTCGGGGAGCGGGGGATGCGACAGGTAAACTGCCCCGAATGGAGTGTTTTCGGGGAGCGGGGGAAAGCGCTCTGCCCCGCGAAAAGGATTCGGCGAGTCGGCGCGTACCCTGCGCCCCGGCATGACAGCCTCATATCACAAAAATCCCTCCAGTCAATCTGGAGGGATTTTCCAGACTGTCAAAAAACCCCGGAGAGCTCGAGAGGGCCGCAGCCCTTTCGAACTTTCAATCGTGCCCAGCGGCATGTACGGTGGGCAC
>CAKUFB010000088.1 GCA_934647145.1 uncultured Clostridia bacterium | reverse complement strand
GGAAACGATTTTTTCTCTGGAAAATGGGATTTTCCGGCGAAAAAATCGCCCCGTGCCCACCGTACATGCCGCTGGGCACGATTGAAAGCTCGAAAGGGCTGCGGCCCTCTCGAGCTCTCCCGAGTTTTTTGACAGTCTGAGTCCCTGAGGCTTTTCCTCAGGGACTTCCCGGGCAGTGCCCGGTTCCACTTGCTGCCGCGCATCCTATCGACGACCATTGACCGCCATAGATTAAAGCGGTCAAGGTCTTCGAATCCGCAGGATTCCCCGCGGATTGTAGGTCGGCGTTGCCGACACCCATTGCCGCATGGGCGACCGTATTGCTTTTGCGTGATAACAGCCCCACCCCGCATTCAGAGTACCACATGCCTTTCCCCGCCCTGAAATGCGGATCAAAGTGCTTTCCGGGTGGGGTTTGGGGAGGTGCCTTTCTCAGAAAGGCAGCCTCCCCAACGTTCTCCCCTCGTCTCTCACCCCTTCAGCGCGCCGACCATGACGCCCTTGACGAAGAAGCGCTGCAGGAAGGGATACAGGCACAGGATGGGCGCGGTGGCGATGACGATCAGGGCGTACTTGATCAGGTCGCGGAAGCCCTGTTCGCCGCCGGTATCGCCCGCGAGCATGTCGCTGTTCTGGTTCTGGATGAGGATGTTTCGCAGCACCAGCGCCAGCGGATACTTGCCCGGGTCGGTGAGGTAGATGGACGCGCCGAACCAGGCGTTCCAGTGCCCCACGCCGTAGTAGAGCACCAGCACGGCCATGGTCGCGCCGGTGAGGGGCAGCATGACCTGCCGAAGGATGGTGAAGTGGCTCGCGCCGTCCAGGTGCGCGGCCTCGACCAGGCTGTCGGGCACGGCGGCGAAGGCCGAGCGGAGAATCAGCATGTTGTAGGTGCTGATCGCCCCGGGGATGAACAGCGCCCACAGCGTGTCCAGCATGCCCAGCTCGCGGATGTTGAGGTAGCCGGGGATCATGCCGCCGCTGAAATACATGGTGAACAGGATCAGCATGCCGATGGGCTTGCTGAGCATCACGTCCTTGAGCGACAGGAAGTACGCCCCCAGCGCGGTCATGATCAGGTTGACGGTCAGTCCGCCCGCCAGGATGAGCAGCGTGTTTTTGTACCCGGTGAGCACCTGCGAGTTATGCAGCACGCGGCTGTAGGCCTCGACGGTGTAGGGCTTGATGGGCAGCCAGATCACGCCGTAATTGACCGCCAGGCCGGACGGACTGGAGAACGACGCGATCAGCACGTAGTAAATCGGGTACGCGGTCACGAACAGCACCAGCAGGAAAAACAGGTTGTTGAGCGCCTGAAAGACCTCGTAGCCGCGCCCCTCCTGGGACAGGTTTTTCTTCTTTGCCATACGCGCCCTCCTCTTTAGAACAGACCCATGCCGGACACGCGCTTGCTGACGGCGTTCGCGGTCACGACCAGTATGACGTTGATCAGCGAGTTGAACAGGCCGATGGCGGTGGCGTAGCTGTAGTCGCTCTGCACCAGGCCGCGGCGGTAGACATAGGACGAAATCACGTCCGCGTATTCGTAAATGCCCTCGTTGTAGAGCAGGATAATCTTTTCATAGCCCACGCTCATCAGCGAGCCGATGCGCAGGATGAGCAGCAGGATGACCGTGCCCATGATGCCGGGCAGGGTGACGTGTATGGTCTGCTTCCAGCGGTTCGCGCCGTCGATGCGCGCGGCCTCGTAGAGCTGCATGTCGATGCCGGAAAGCGCGGACAGGTAGATGATGCAGTCCCAGCCGGTGTTCTGCCAGATGCCGGAGCCGACGTAAATCGGCGTGAACAGCCGGCCCGAGTTGAGCATGTCGAAGCGGGTATCGTAGCCGAAGAGGCCGAAGAAGCCGGCGATCAGGCCGTTATGCGCGGTGAACAGGCGCACCAGCGAGCAGATGACCACCAGCGAAATGAAGTGCGGCATGTAGGAAACGGTCTGTATGACCTTTTTATACCGGTTCGAGCGCACCTCGTTGAGCAGCAGCGCGAACAGGATCGGAATCGGGAAGCCGAACACCAGGCTGGCCAGACTGATGCTCAGCGTATTCTTCATCAGCCGCCAGAAGTAGTAGGAGCTCAGAAACTCCCTGAAGTACTGCAGTCCCACCCACGGACTGCCCAGTATGCCCTTGCGGATGCTGAATTTCTTGAACGCGATGATCACGCCGTACATGGGCTTGTAGTGAAACAGGATAAAGTAGATCAGTACGGGCAGCACCAGCAGGTACGCCGACCAGTTCTTCTGAAAATCCCGCTTCAGTCGTCTGCCGAAGGAACGCTGCACGCGGATCTCTCCTTTGCTGTAAAATGGATAAAATGGGAGAGCTCGAGAGGGCCGCAGCCCTTTCGAACTTTCAATCGTCCCCGGCGGCATGTACGTCGGGGGCGGGCTGTTTTTCCGGCGGGGATTCGGGGCGCTTCCTCCGCCTTTCGGTTGAAGAAATACGCCCGAAGCCCCAGAGGAAAAACAGATACCCTGCAGGCTCCGCGCCCGAAAAATCTTCGATTTTTAGCGGAGACTGGAGAGGGTGGCCGTGGCGGGGGAGATGTCTTCCCCGCCACAATATCCCGGCAGGGGAGATGTCTTCCCCGCCGCATCGCTTCTTACTTTCCGTAGTACGCGTCCAGCGCGTTCTGCTGAATCTCGATGTAGCGATCCATGCCCATGCTCTTGAGCTGCGCCAGGTACGCGTCGAAGTCGCCCTCGAGGTTCTTCTCGCCGGTGATGAACTTCGCGGTGCTCTCGGAGATGTAGGTGCTGATGTCCGTCCACAGCGCAGTGGCCTCGGTCGCCGCGTCCGCGTCCAGCACGGAGGAGCTGGGCAGCAGGTAGGTCTTGGCCTGGGTCTTGTCCCAGGTCTGCATGGCCGCGAGCTGCTCGGGCATGGCGAAGCGCTGCAGGCTCAGGGCGCTCAGCGACAGCTCCGGACGGTTGCCCATGGTGTGAACGTAGAGCATCTGGTCGAGGGACAGGCCGTTCTCGTTCTTGGTCATGTACTCGGTCAGGACGGGATTGCCGTTCTCGTCGGGCGTCCAGCACAGACCCTCGGGGCCGAAGTTGGAGATGATCTTGCCCTCGTCGGTATACAGCCAGTTGAACAGCGCCACGGCCAGCTCGGGCTGCTTGCAGTCGGCGGTCACATAGGCGTTGGCGCGGGAGGGAGTCAGGGTGTCGGTCTGAGTGAAGTAGGCGGTGGTGCCGTCGGAGCCGTTCAGCGAGCCCAGGCCGGCCAGCTTGAACTCGGGATCCTCAGCACGCGCCCAGATGGTGTTGATGCGGGCGCAGGAGGTCGGATGCGCGCCGGTCTGACCGGCAAGCAGGCTGGCCTGAGAGGTGGGCTCGTCGGTGGTCTGGAAGTTCGGGTCGAACAGGCCCTCGGTGTAGAGCTGGTTGAGGTAGCCCATCAGGCCGCGATAGCCCTCCTCATACGCGCCGTAGTGATACTTGCCGTCCACCTGATAGCGTTCGCCGGACACCAGGCCGTACTCGGTCGAGCAGAAGCCGTCGGTCACCAGCACGCTCTTCCACCAGTTGCCGCACAGGGGAATTTCGCAGCCCAGCTGCTCCTTGAACGCGGCCAGCATGTCGTGGAATTCCTGATTGGTGGTGGGCGCTTCCATGTTCAGCTTGTCCAGGAAGTCCTGGCGAACCACCATGCCGCGCCAGTGAGTGGTGATGTTGCCGGGCTCGATCAAGTTGGCGAAGAAGTAGATGTCTCCGTCGGTGTAGGTGACATAGGGGCGGTAGCTGGGATCCAGATCCAGCGTGGCCAGATAGTCGGGCATATAGTCGGCGTACTGCGTCAGGCTGACAGCCAGCTCGTCGTTGATCATCGCGGTCAGGCCGCCGTTGTAGTAGCCTTCATACGCCATCACCATGTCCGGGTACTCGCCGGAGGCCAGGTTCAGCACGATCGCGGCGTTGTCGGCCACTTCCTTCACCGTGAAGTTGACGCCGCTCTTCTCAATCCAGGTCTTGACGAACTCGGTCTCGTTCCAGTTGGCGTAGCCCGCGTTGGGCGCGTTGCCTTCGATGCCCATCAGGATGGTCAGCGGCTCGTTGCCGCCGTCCAGCGGATAGCTCACGCCCTCCGCGCCGGCGCTCAGCGCGCAGCCCAGCAGCAGGCACACGGCCAGACACAGGGACAGCATTTTCTTCATCATGGGTTTCCTCCTTCTTATTCGGCGGCTTGCTGCCGTCACTGGGTTCAGCATACTGAAATTTCCGGTAAAAATCAAGGGACAATCGGTCGAAATGCGGGTGACAAATGGTCGAAAACCGGCAAAACTGCCCAATTCACCTTTTTGTCCGCCCGTTTTCGACCTTTTGTCCCTTTTCTTTTACATTGCCGCGCGGTATAATGACGGTATAAGGGCGTTTTTTACCCTGCACTTTTCCGCCGTCAAGGCGTTTTTGAAGGAGTCCCGATCGCGATGAAAAAGTGGAACATCCGCGGCAACGTGCTGCGCAAGTGGCTGCTTTCCTATCTGCTCGTGCTGCTGGCCCCGCTGGTGGGCACGGTGCTGACCTATACCTATACACATCAGACGCTCGCCCGCGAGGTCGCCGCCGCCAACCGGCAGACGCTCTCCGGCGTGATGACCGGCGTGGACGACGCGTTCCGGCAGATGGTGTACACCGCCGAGTCCCTGGCCACCAATACCTATTTCAAAAACGCCATGAACGCGCAGGCCGACACGAAGAAGCTGATCGCCGCCGACACCCTGAGCAGGCTGACCGGGCAGATCGCAAGCTATGAGCGCCCGCTCAACGGCGCGGAAATCCTGGCCTACCTGCCCCAGCCCGACTACCTGATCACCAAGGGCACCGCCAACTCCCGCGCCCTGCTGGCCGAGTCCGTGCGCGTCATGCGAAATCAGGATCTGTCGGAGGGCTTTTTCCCCGGCATTGAGGAGCCGTACTACGGCGGAGCCTTCCTGTACTCCGGCTGCTATTCCTATAATATGTACGGCCGCGGGAACGTGGTCTACCTGCGCTCCATCCGCACCGGCTTCGGCCAGCCCGGCGCGCGCTACGCCACCGTCGTGGTCAACATGGCCGCGGATCGCCTGCTGAGCCAGTTCGGCGAGATGGAGGGGCGCGTGCTGCTGGTGTTCGACCCGGACGACAGGCCGCTCTTCTCCGCCGGCGAGGACGCGGGCCGCCTGCTCGATTCCTCGCTGCACGAGAGCGATTCGGACGGCATGGTCAGCTATCAGACCGGCGAGCAGCTCTACCTGGGCTACCGCACCCGTTCCGCGCTCAGCGGCTGGACGTTCGTGCTGCTCTCTCAGGAGGCCCGCTTCTGGAAGAGCGCCCACTATATCGCCGCCATCTGCCTGAGCATGCTGGGCACGGCGCTGCTGACCGGCCTGCTGCTGACCTTCTTCCTGCTGCGCATGAACTACCGCCCGGTGCGGGAAACGCTCAACAGCGTGGCGCCCAAGGGCGTGCCCAGCGGCAAGAACGAGTTCGAGGTCATTCAGCAGTCCTATACCGACCTGCTCAGCCGCCACACCGACATCCGCCGCAAGCTGGCCATCCAGCAGGAGGCGCTGGTGGGCAATTACCTGTTCTCGCACCTGCACGGCTCCCGCGAGACGCTGACCGGCGCGGACTTCATGTCCTTTCTGCAGCTCGACCTGACCGGCAAGTCCTTCGTCATCATCAGCTTCATGCTCGCCGAGGGACAGCAGCCCTCGATCGACCCCCGCCTGGCCGAGGCTGCGGGCGACCAGGACGCGGCCTCCTTCCTGATCGACAGCCTGTTCGCGCGGGTGTTCATCGACCGCTACGTCGGCTACCGCATCCCCTGCGACCAGCTGTACACCTGGCTGATGGTGCTCTCCCCCGGCCAGGAGGAGGACTTCCTCGAAATCGCCGCCGAAAAGCTGGAGGGCATGCTCGACCGCCTGAAGAATACGCTCAGCGTGCCGGTTTCCGCGCTGCTCAGCGAGGTGGTCGCCAGCTTCGACGCGCTGCCCAACGCCTATCAGGACATCGAGGACTTCAGCAAGTATCAGTGCGCCGTGGGCGGACAGGGCGTGGTGCGCGTATCCTCCTACAAGCGCCGCGTCGAGCGTCAGGACATGCGCCGCCGCGAGGATGAGGAGCTCGAGCTGCTGTGCGACGCGATCTGCGCCCGGCGCCCGGGCGACGCCTGCGCGGTCGTCTCCCGCATGCTGGAGCGGCTGCGGACGCAGGCTAAAGGCAGCGCCTGGCTGGAGCGCATGCGCGTGTGCGGCTGGATCTGCCTGCTGCTGGACACCGAGGAAATCATGGATCACGCCGACCACGCCGCCGTCGAGAAGCTGCTGCTCGCCGTCAGCCGCGCGGGCTCGCTGGACGAGACCGGCGAGCACTTCCTGGCGCTCATCCGGGTGCTGTGCGGCGAAATCCAGACCCCCGCCAGGGACGACGGCTCCCGCCTCTCCCGCCGCCTGCAGGACTACATCGACCGGCACTACACCGACCCCAACCTCAGCCTGTTCGAGCTGGGCGAGGTATTCGGCCTGACCCCTAAATACCTTTCCCGCCTCTACCGCTCCGAGACCGACGGCTCGCTGCTCGAGTACCTCAACACCGTGCGCGTACACGCCGCCCGCGAGCTGCTCGAGAGCCGCAAGGCCACCATCGAGGAGGCCGCCGAGCGCGTGGGCTACACCAGCGTGCGCACCTTCCGCCGCGCCTTCCTGCGCATCGAGGGCATAACCCCCGGCCAGGCCGGCGGCATGGACTCGCTCGACGAGCAGCTGGAAACGCTCAGCGACACGCTGGGGTTCCCGCTTTTCCCCAAAAGGTAGCTAAAAAAACGGGAAGGGGTCTGCTTCCCCGCCCGCCTGCTCATCAAAGCCTGTTTTGACAGGCAGATCCCCCCGAGGCGTCGCCCCGGGGGGATTTTGTCTGTTCTGTCAGCGGTCAATGCTCGAATGACTGTGGATGTAGAATTCCTCCTGACTGGGCTGCCAGCGCTTCTCCTTCGGCGGGAAGGTCGCGTCAAAGGCCGCCGCGGCCGCTTCATCCGCGCAGGCTTCGCCAAAGGAGCTTTCGTGGAAGTACCATCGTCTGCCGTCGAGCGCGCCGGAGCGCAGCTCCTTCACCAGCAACGCCGCCGGAAAGTGGTCTCCCTCCAGGCAGACGTTGTATTTCCTGCCGCTCTTAAAGCCTCTGGCCACGTAGTTGTCGGGATTTCCGAAAATCACGACCACCTCATAGCCCATTTCCAGAGCCACTGCGAAGGAATGCTCGATCAGCGCCTTGCCGCAGCCCTTGCGCTGACGCTCCGGCGCCACGCTGATCGGCCCAAAGGATACGCATGGCTTCTCCCGACCCTCGCCATCGACGAGCCTGCCCTTCGTGTACATGATGCTGCCGATGATCTCGCCATCCTCTTCCAGCACAAAGGCCAGCTCCGGGATAAAGTCAGGGTGCCGGCGCATCGTATGCACAAGGTAATGCTCGTCGCAGCCGGGAACATTCTGATTCCAGAACGCCTCGCGGGTCAGGTTTTCCACCGCGCGGTAGTCGTCCGGGGTTTCCAGTCGGATCGCCATTTTGTTATGATTCATTCTTTTTCCCTCCCGAAAACTGTTGACCGCAGCACGGGAGGTTTGTGTGAGAATGTATTCGCAAACCTCCCGTTTACAAAACACTCTCCATGACAGTGGTTTTCTTCATACGGCTCTACCCCTTCTGAGTAAAATTTCAGGCTGATACCTGATTTCAATATCATAGCACGAAATCGCCGGAATGGCAACAGGTTTCTGAATCCCCGGCCAAATATCCACTGTCAGAGGTGCGGCTGCTGAAATCCGTGGTCATACCCTTTGAGATGGAAGGCCCGGAAAAATCAGTGCTTCCAGACAAAGTACCAAAATCACCGGAGGCCGATGCACTACACACGATCTCACTAAGGCAGGTGGGGTGTCTGTCAGTGGAAAGACGGATATCGTAAAGCTGGCGGATTGGGATACGGTAAAGAGCAATGTCTGCGCAAGGGCGGTGATCCGGTACATTCACTGCTTGTCAGGAGAACAATTGCCGATAAACGCTATGTTTTCTGTAACGTAAAGCTCGTCAGCGGGAGCTTCTTCTTCGACGTTTGAATGAAATCAAATTTCTCTCGAAATCTTTGTAAGGTTTTCGGTTTTGCGTAGTCATATAAGAAAACGAAGCAAAAAAGCAGGAAGGAATGTGCTAAAATGATTGAAGTACAGAATGTTTCCAAAACATACCCTACCGGCATACGGGCAAACCACAGCATCAGCTTTACCGTTGAACAGGGAGAGATCGTTGCGCTGGTAGGTCCGAACGGCTCCGGAAAGACCACCCTGATGCAGCAAATGCTCGGCGTTCTGAAAATTGGCGAAGGGAGCATCCGCATCGACGGGGAAGAAAACAACACGCAGAACATCGCATATATCCCGCAAACGCCTGCGATTTATCCGGCGCTGACCGTCCGGGAGTCCCTCCTTGCCACCACAAAGTATTTAGGGGTTCCTAAAAAAGAAGCGGCGGAGCGCATCGACCGTGTTCTGGAAAAAACCGGGCTGTCACGCAATGCCCTGCAGCCCGCCTATACCTTATCGGGCGGTCAGCGAAAGCTCTTGTCCTTTGGCTGTATGCTGGTACAGGAGGCGAAGAACCTCGTCATGGATGAGGTGACTTCTAGGTGGATGTCGTAACAAAGGAGCATATCTGGCAGCTAATTCTCGACGAGCAAAAACGGGGCTGCGCGATCCTCCTGTCCTCCCACGACATATCCGAGGTAAAGAAGCTATGCACAAAGCTGGTTGTTCTTCAAAAGGGCTCCGTCATTTTTTCGGGAAGCCCTCATGAGGTGAGGAACGAGTATTGCCGTTGTACGATTCAGGCAGACGACGCAATACAGGCAAAAACGGTTCTGAACGAAGCTGATTGCAGCTATATCCGTGAAGGCAATGACTTTTCCATCGTTACGCAGGACATGACCCAAATGCTCAAGCTGCTGCATGAGCTTATAAAAACGGTCAGCATCGGAAGTTTCTCCTGCGAACACCCTGCGTTTTACGACGGTCTGCTCTCAATGCTGAAGAATCAGGAGGGAAACTGATATGCTGCACACCATCAGCACCAGTATGTGGATCAACTTCAAAAACCTTCGCTTCTTCCTGCTGCAATATCTGATGCTTGTCATCATATTCCCCAGCTCTTACCTGTTGATCAGCCTTACCTTGACAGGCACCGCGCAGCCGACAGAAGTGTATTCCATCGGCCTTTTTACCTCCATGCTGTTTTCCTTGTTTATCAATATGCAGGCATCCATGATAGCAAACAGCAACTCCATCACTGCCATTGAGCAGTATGCCACCTTTAAGGTTCGTCCGCTGTTCGTGCATATGGGCGGCTGCGCCTATCACGCCCTTGT
>CAKUFB010000087.1 GCA_934647145.1 uncultured Clostridia bacterium | reverse complement strand
GGCTTCGGCGATCGCCGCAAGGCCATGCTGCAGGATATCGCCATCCTGACCGGCGGCCAGGTCATCACCGAGGAGCTGGGTCTGGATCTCAAGGAGGCCACCATGGACATGCTGGGCAGCGCCCGTCAGGTCAAGGTGACCAAGGAGAACACCGTCATCGTGGAGGGCGCCGGCGATTCCTCCGAAATCAAGGCCCGCATCGCTTCCATCCGCAGCCAGATCGAGGATACCACCTCCGATTACGACCGCGAGAAGCTGCAGGAGCGCCTGGCCAAGCTGGCCGGCGGCGTGGCGGTCATCAACGTGGGCGCCGCGACCGAGGTCGAGATGAAGGAGCGCAAGATGCGCATTGAGGACGCCCTGGCTGCGACCCGCGCGGCCGTGGAGGAGGGCATTGTGCCCGGCGGCGGCAGCGCGCAGATCGCCGCTTCCAAGGCGGTCGCCAAGATCGTCTCCAGGCAGTCCGGCGACGTGAAGACCGGCGTGTGCATGGTTCTGCGCGCGCTGGAGGAGCCCGTCCGCCAGATCGCGACCAATGCCGGCATGGAGGGCTCGGTCATCGTCGAGAAGATCAAGGCTTCCAGCAAGGTGGGCTACGGCTACGACGCGTCCAGGGACGAGTACTGCGACATGATCGACCGCGGCATCATCGACCCCACCAAGGTCACCCGTTCCGCGCTGCAGAACGCCGCGTCCGTGGCGGCCATGGTGCTGACCACCGAATCCCTGGTGGCCGATCTGCCCGACAAGAATCCCCCCGCTCCCCAGGCTCCGGCCGGCGGCATGGGCGGCATGTACTAATCGATTCGCATAATTACAGTCCCTGCGCCCCATCGCGCAGGGATTTTTTCGGGGCCTTGCGCCCCGGGGAGGTACGTCATGCTGTTTTTGATCGTTGCAGTGCTCCTGTTCCTGCTTCAGAACCTGTCCTTCAAGGAATTCTCCCGCCGCTTCCCGAACACGCTGGCCGAGACCGCGCGCATGAGCCGCATCGCCCTGCCGCTGGGCGCGCTGTGCCTGATCCCGGCGGGCGGCGCGGCGCCGCTCTCCCCCACCGGGTTTGCGGTTTCCGCCGCGTTTTCGGTGTGCTATGTGCTGACCAACGCGCTGTACCTGGCCTCGCTCGCCTGCGGGCCGTTCTCGCTGTCGGCCATGCTCTCGAGCATGGGACTGCTGGTCACGGTGGTCATGAACCTGCTTTTGTGGCATGAGAGCCTGACCGCGCTGCGCGTGGCGGGGGTTTTGTGCATGGTGGTCGTGATCGTCATGACCGGACTGGGCCGCAGGGAGGGCAAACTGTCGCTCAAGTGGTTCCTGCTGTCCCTGGGCGCGATGGTCACCAACGGCCTGTGCGGCGTGACGCAGAAGGCCTATCAGATGCTCGACGCGTCCCCCAATCCCTCGGCGTTCAACTTCTGGAGCTTCCTGTTCGCGGGCGCGATCTACCTGGCCATTTCCCTCGCCCGGCGCGCCCAGCCCCTGCCCGCTCCCTCGAAAAGGCCCTACGCCCTGTGTACGCTGAGCATCGGCGTGACCACCGTAGCGGCCAACCTGTTCATGCTCAGGAGCCTGGGCTATATCCCCTCGGTCGTGGCCTATCCGGTCATGCAGGGCTCGCTGGTGGCGCTCATCGCGCTGTGCTCGCTGGCCCTGTACAGGGAAAAGCTCACGCCGAAGACGTTCGTCAGTCTGCTGATGAGCATCGCGGGCATCGTGCTGCTGAACCTGTAGCCGGGATGAAACGCGCCGCCCGTTTCTGAGAAACGTCGAAAATTTCTGTTACAATGCGTCCAGGCGGTTGCAATACGCGTCAAAAGAGTGTATGATATTTATATCATGCACTTTTTGTGTGTAGGAGGCTAATATCGTGCAGAAACGACCTTCCTCGCCGCAGCAGCCGCCCCGCCGGCCCGCCGCGCCGCCATACACCAACCCAAGCGGAGCCTACCGCTCCTATGGAGCCGCCGGGCCGGCCGGACAGGGCCGATACGCTCCCCGGCAGGGCGCGCCCGCCCAATCTCCCCGCCCGCAGCAGGGATACCCGCCCAAACAGGGCGTACCGGTTCGCCGCCCGCCCCAGGCGCAGCCGCCCAGACGGCCCGCCTCCCCGCCCCCGCAGCGCCCGCTGCCGCCTGAAAAGGTCCCCTACCTGGCTCGGCGCAGGCCTTCTCGCCTGATCCCGGTATTCGCCGCGTGCGCCGCCGTGCTGGCCGCGGGCTGCCTGATGCAGTACGTGCTCTTCCCGGACGGCTGGCTGGGCGGAAAGAAGGCGCGCGCCTCACAGAGCGTGACGGAGATCGTCTCCTCCCGCGGGGCGATCCTGAGCGAGGTCATGACCTCGAACAAGACCGCGCTGAGCGACGAGAGCAACGCCTATCCCGACTGGGTGGAGCTGAGCAACAACGGCCGCAGGGCGGTGGACATTTCCGGCTGGACGCTGACCGACAAGCTGTCCCGCGCGACCGCGTTCACCTTCCCCGCGGGCACGAGCATCGCCCCGGGCGAATACCTGATCGTGTACGCGTCGGGCCGCCTGCAAAACCAGCCCGGAGAAAATTTCCACGCGCCGTTCAAGCTCTCAAGCGGCGGCGACTCGCTCATCCTGTGCGACGAGTCGGGCACGGTGGTCGAGTCGATCAACATTCCCGCCCTGGGCAGCGACCAGAGTTTCGCCCGCAGGGACGGAAGCACCTGGGCCGTCACCAGCGAGTACACGCCGGGTCTTGAGAACACGTCGCTTGCCTACGCCATGCTGACCACGCTCGAGCCGGTGGAAAACAGCCCGCTGGTCATCAGCGAGTTCATGCCCAGCAACGGCTCCTATGCGGTGGCGGCGGACGGCAACTACTATGACTGGATCGAGCTGTACAACGGCTCCTCCGAGGCGATCGACCTGGCCGGCTACGGCCTGTCCGACAACGCCGACAAGCCCTCGCGCTGGCGCTTCCCGTCGGTGACGATCGAGCCGGGCGGATACCTGCTGGTGTACGCCTCCGGCCTGGACAAAAACGCGGACGGCGAGTATCACACCAACTTCCGCCTGCGCGCCGAGGGCGAGAGCGTGCTGCTCTACAACGCGAAGGGGCAGCTGCTCGACCACGTGTCCTACGAGAACCTGAAGACCGACCAGTCCTACGCGCGCACAGGCGATACCTTCGCGGTCAGCGCCTCGCCCACGCCCGGAAAAGCCAATCAGTAAAGGAGGAATCGAGCTTGCAAAACCGCTTTGCCGCCAACGAGAGCGGCATGCCCGACCCGCGGCACGAGGTGAAGTACTTCATCAGCCTGCCGGCCTACTATCAGCTGCGCTCGGTGCTCTCCCCCGTGCTGCGCCGGGACAGGCACGCCGACGCGCGCGGCGAGTACTTTATCCGCTCGCTGTACTTCGACGACGCCTACGACAACGCCTACTATCAGAAAATCAGCGGCGTCGAGATCCGCAACAAGTATCGCATCCGCATCTACAACTGCTCGGACGAGCTGATCTTCCTGGAGCGCAAGCACAAGCACGGCGACCTGATCAGCAAGGACAGCGTGCGCATCACCAGGCGGCTGTGCGACCAGCTGATCGAGGGAAGATGCGACGGGCTGCACGCCTCGAACAACCAGCTTCTGCAGGACATGTTCCGCGAAATGCGCACGCGCGCGCTGCGGCCGCGGGTGCTGGTGGACTACACCCGCGAGGCCTACACCCACCCGGCCGAGGACATCCGCATCACCTTCGACAAGGATCTGCACTCGGGACTGTTCAGCCGCGACCTGTTCAACGCGAAGGTCAACGGCGTGCCCCCGCTTGTGTACGGCAAGATGATCCTCGAGGTCAAGTACAACCGCTACCTGCCCGAGTACATCCGCTCGCTTCTGTCCACCGTGCCCAGCCAGCTGTCCGCCATCTCGAAATACACGCTCTGCCGGTCGTTTGAGCCGCTGGGCGAGTAAGCAACCGCAACATAAGGAGGAGAAAACCCATGTTTACGCTTCTGAGCGCCACCACGACCTACAACAAGTCGTCCATCGCCTCTCTGTTCGCCAACCAGACCATCGCCCCCGCGTCCTGGTTCACCGTGCTCTTCTCGCTGATCGCGGCCTTCGCCGTGGGCGTGTTCATCTACTGGACCTACCGCACCAACTACCGCGGCGTGATGTACAACAACAACTACGGCCTGACGCTGATCCTGATGACCCTGATCACCACGCCGGTGGTCATGTGCATCCGCGACTCCATCCAGCTGTCCATGGGCATGGTCGGCGCGCTGTCCATCGTGCGCTTCCGCACGGCGGTCAAGGATCCGCTGGACACCGCCTACATGTTCTGGGCGCTGACGATGGGCATCCTGCTGGGCGCGGGCCAGTTCTTCATGGCCGCGATGACGGTCGTGTGCATCGCCGCGCTGATCTTCCTGATGAGCCGGATGCAGTTCAAGGCGACCAACGCCTTCCTGCTGGTGATTCACTACGTGCCCGGCCTGGAGGGCCAGATCAACGGCGTGCTGCGCGGCGTGCGCGTGATGCAGGTCAAGTCCAAGACCGTCTCCCGCAACGGCGCGGAGATGACCGTCGAGGTGCGCGTGGACAAGCAGGACGCGCTGATTGGCAAGCTGCTGTCCATCGAGGGCGTGCAGGACGCGACCCTGGTCGCCTATCAGCCCGAATAATCCCGGCTGTTATACAGAAGATACGCATGGAGGTGTACGCATGAAGACGCGTCTGAAGGCGCTTTTGTGCCTCGCAATCGGCCTGGCGCTGCTGCTTTTGCCCACTGCTCTGGCCGACGCGCAGCCTGAAAGGGTCGTGCTGAGCGTTCAGGAGGAAGCGCTCACGTTCGACCTGGCGAAAACCAGGTCTGTGTCGCTGACCGCCCAGGTGGAGCCCGCGGAAGCGTCGCAGCGGATTACCTGGAGATCGTCAAATACCGCCGTGGCGAGGGTGTCCTCGCGCGGCAAGGTTTCCTTCCGCGGCCGCGGCACGGTCACCATTACCGCCGCCGCATACCGCTCGAAGGTCGCTTCCTCGGTCACGCTGACGCTGACCGACTCGACCCTGCCCGATTCCATCTCGCTCAACTGCCCGGGCGAGCTCTCGCTCGAGCGGTTTGAGACCTTCCAGCTCTCCCCCACCGTGCTGCCCGCGACGGCCAGGCAGACCGTGCAGTACAAGAGCAGCTCGGGCGCGGTGTCCGTCGGGCGCACGGGCGGCCTGATCACCGCGAAAAGGGCGGGCACGGCCACGATCACCTGCTACTCGACCGCCGACAAAAAGGTGCTCGCCAAGGTGAAGGTCACCGTGACCGCGCCTTCCGCGCCTGAAAAAATCCTGCTCACGCCCGACGTGACCGTCGTGACCGTAGGCGACGTGGTTGATTTTCAGGCGGTTCGCGCGCCGGAGGACTCCTGCCGCTTCCTGAAATGGAAAAGCTCCGCCGCGGCGCGCGGCTCGATCACGCAGGACGGCGTGTTCACCGCGAAAAAGGCCGGCAGCGTCACCATCACCTGCACGAGCATGCAGAACACCCGCGTCCGCGCGACGCGGAAAATCCTGATCGTGGAAGAGGGCTCCCCGCACTCCATCACGCTGAACGAGAGCGAGCTGCTCCTGCATCCCACCGAGAGCTTCCAGCTCACGGCGAGCGTACTGCCCGAAACGAGCAACGCCGGGGTGTCCTGGAAGAGCAGCAGCTCGGGGCGCGTGCAGGTGACGCAAAACGGCCTGATCACCGCGAAGAAAACCGGCACGGCCACCATTACCTGCTTCTCGAAGGTCAGCAGGGACGTGCTGGCGACCGTCCGCGTGACGGTCAGGAGCCTGCCCGCCCCCGACATGATCGACCTGAGTGCCCCGGCTTCCTCCCTTCAGCGGGGAGAGACGCTGCAGCTCACCGCCCTGCCCGTCCCCGCCGACTGCAGCGCGGAGTTCAGCTTTTCCTCCTCCAACCGCGAGATCGCCACGGTCAGCGCGCGCGGCGCGGTCAAGGGACTCAAGCGCGGCCAGGTGACCATCACCGCGACCTCCCAGCGCGACAGGTCGGTGTTCGCCGTGCTCACGCTGAACGTCCTGGACGACAAATGCCCGGACGAGATCGTGGTCGAGCAGGAGGTCGTTCGCCTGGAGGCCGGCGACGTATGGCAGGCGAAGGCTTACGCCCTGCCCGCCACCGCCGCGCAGGGAATTTCCTGGCGCTCGGGCAGCAGCCGCACCGCCTCCGTGGACAAAAACGGCCTGGTCACGGCGCACCGCGCGGGCACCGCGATACTTCACGCCGCCTCGACCTACGAACCGGAGCTGCACTGCCCCATTCGCGTGGTGGTCTATGAGCTGGAGGCGCCCGACGCCTTTAAGCTGTCGATCGACAAGACCGTGCTCAAGATGGACGACACCGCCCGCCTGACGCTGAAGGTCACCCCCACGGGCGCCAGCCGCCTGTGCGACTACGAGGTCTCCTCGGACGCGGTGAGCGTCAGCCGGGACGGCGTGGTCACCCCGAAGAAGCTCGGCCAGGCCACCATTACCGCCCGCTCGCGCAAGGATCGCGAGGTGTACGCGAAGGTCACCGTCACGGTGTACGACCCGCTGGTTCCGGTCGGCGTGACGCTTTCCGACGAGCTTTTGTACCTGGACGTGGGCAACTCGACCACCCTGACCGGCACGGTCTTCCCCGAGACCGCCCCGCAGGCGCTGAATTGGACCTCCAGCGACACGGGTGTGGTCACGGTCGACGACTCGGGCAGGGTCACCGCCGTGGGCGCGGGCACCGCGACCGTGCGCGCCGCGACGAAGAACGGCGTATACGCCGCCTGTACCTTCGCCATCTCCTCCGTCCGGCTGACCACCGTCATCCCGGCCCGCACGACCGACATTGCGGGCATTCCGGCCAACCTGCAGAAAATCGACGCCATCCGCCGCAGCGCGCTGAGCCAGGTGATCAATCTCTCCAAGGCCGGCGTCATCCCCTATGCCGAGTCGATTTCCCGTCAGAAGGTCATCAACGAGGTGTTCAAGATGCAGGCCTTCGCCTGGATGACCCCCAGGTATCAGCGCTACTGGACGGTTCGGTATCCCGAAAAGAGCTATCAGCCCGGCCTGGTGTACTACGGCCTGCCCTACATTCAGCGCAGCGAGAGGAGCAGCGCCAACCGCCAGTACAACGTGGAAAAGGCGCTCGCGGAAAAGCGCTACATAAACAGCGGCAAGGGCTACTACCTGCTCAATCAGGAGAACCTGCTCGACCATATCTACGTCGGCTGCGACTGCTCCTCCTTCGTCTCGATGGCCTATTGGGGCCTGAACAGCCGCAACGCCTTCCTGCGCACAGGCAACATGTCGCAGGCGACCAACCTCTACAAAAGGCTGCCCGGCTATGACGACCTGCGCACCGGCGACATGCTGCTGTGCGCCGACAATCACGTGGTCATGTTCCTGTACTGGGTGGACGGCGCCAAGACGAAGATGATGATCATCGAGCAGGGCGGCGACGGAAATACCGTCATCTGCTCCATTCAGAACGCCGCCAAGTATCAGTCGCTCGACCCGAAGCTCAATTACCTGCCCGTGCGGCTTGCCTCCTACGCGCAGAAGTAAACGGCTTGCGCCCTCTGTCGGCCTTGGCAGAGGGCGTTCTTTAAGGCTCGCGCCCTGCATTTCTGTAAAAACGTGCCCATTTGCGGCTTTCAATCCCTATTTTCAGAAACGGAGTGTTATTTCTTGCCCTGGATGCTGTTTTCCGCCGCGCTCGCCTACTTCGTCAAGGGGCTGACCGGCTTTGCCAACACGCTGGTCTTCAGTACGCTGCTCAGCTTCACGAGCGACAACGTGAGCATCTCGCCGGTGGAGCTGGTCGTAGGCTACCCGGCCAACGCGGTCATCGCCTGGCGCGAGCGCAAAAAGATCGTCTGGCGCACCTGTCTGCCGGTGGCGGGGCTGGTGCTGCTGGGCAATCTTCCGGGCGTTTTCCTGCTCAAAACCGCGGGCGTGCCGCAGATCAAGCTGCTCTTCGGCGCGGTCATCGTGGGACTGGGCGCGGAGATGCTGCTGCGCGAGCGAAAGGGCGGCAGGGCAAGGGGCTCGAAGGCGCTGCTGGCCGCAATCGGCCTGCTGTCCGGCCTGCTGTGCGGCCTGTACGGCATCGGCGCGCTGCTGGCCGCCTACATGAGCCGCGTGACCGACGAGCCGGCCGCCTTCCGGGGCAACCTGTGCGTCGTATTCCTGATTGAAAACACCTTCCGGCTGATTCTGTACGCCTGTACGGGCATACTGACCCGGCCGCTGCTGACCCGGGCGCTCTGTCTGCTGCCCGCCATGGCGCTGGGCCTGTTCCTGGGCATCAAATGCGCGCGGTTCCTGCCGGAGCGCGTCGTCCGGCGCGTCATCATCGTGCTGCTGATTCTCTCCGGGCTCTCGCTGATCATCGGTCAGCTGTGAAAGGGGACGTTCGAGAGGCAGGCTGAGCCTGCACCCGGTTGCTGCCGCGGGGGCCACACGAATCCTTCGGCCATAGATTGAAGCCTCAGGATTCTTCGCGGTCGGAAGATTCGAGGCAGTGCCCCATAACCTGCTGCCGCGCATCCTGACGCGAATTCGGGAACCATAAATTGGAGTTCCCGAATTCTTCGAATCCGCCCAGGATTCCTCGGCGGATTGATTGTCGGCATTGCCTCCATGCGCCTGTTCGCGGGCGACGCAGCGCTTGATGAGCGCGCTGAATACGAGTCCCTTTCAGGAGAGCCGCAACGCGGGATTAAAAAGACAAGCCCCTCCATATGGGCATACGGAGGGGCTTGTTTATTCGCGGGCAGTCAGGTCTCGATGAAGTCGGACTCGCGCCAGATAGCGGACGAGCGCAGGGTCAGGTTCTGCTGCGGGCGCAGGCAGAGCGGTATATCCGCCTTCAGCGCGGGCAGGCTCAGCGCGCCGGTCAGCGGCTCGCGGCTCACGCTGCGCAGCCTGAGCAGGAAGCCGTTTCCGTCCTCGGCGGGCTTGAAGGCGTCGAGGATTACGTGCGCCGGGGCGCGCAGGCCCTGATAGACCTCGGGCAGATTTCCATGGTGGAAGGAGCCGAGGATGCGGTCGGGCGGGCACAAAAGCGACGCGCACAGCGCGCTGAGGCGGGCCGGGTCGGTTTCGGGCGTGAGGGCCAGGCGAATGCGGTGCTCGCCCTGCTCGGTCGCCTCGCAGTACTCGTCGCGCGCGCCGAAGTGATCGGCGAAGAGCGGACTGCGCAGAAGGGTCAGGCGCACCTCACCCTCCCGCGCGCTGTAGGCCGTCAGCGCGTCGCTGGCCGCGCCCAGGCCGCCCAGGCAGACCCAGCCCTGCATCGGCTGCTCCTTTCCGTCGGCGCGGCGGTCGTAGAAGCCGCCCGGAATCGAGGCGACCTCCCCCTCCCCCGCAAAGGGCGTGGGCAGGGCGAGCTTGAGCAGGCGGTGGGTCTCGCGCCAGTCAACCTGCACGTCCAGA
>CAKUFB010000086.1 GCA_934647145.1 uncultured Clostridia bacterium | reverse complement strand
ATCCATGCCAACGGTTTTGGCAATTATCCTGATCCTGGTCGCTCTGGCCGCGGGCGTTGTCGCCGGCTTTGTCTACCGGCAGAACGTGATCGAAAAGAAGATCGGGCGCACGGAAGAATACGCCAATTCGCTCCTGGCGGACGCGACGCACCGGGCTGAAGAGAAAAAGAAAGAAGCCATTCTCGAGGCCAAGGAAGAGGTCATCCGCCTCAAGTCCGAGCTGGACAAGGAAGTGCGCGACCGCCGCAGCGAAGTGACCAAGCAGGAACGCCGCGCGCAGCAGCGCGAGGAAATGCTGGACAAAAAGCTGGACAACCTGGAAGTGCGCGAGGAAAGCCTGAACGTCAAGTACAAGGAAGCCGAGCGCCTGGAGGCCGAGGCTCAGGAGCTGCACGACAGGCAGCAGGGCGAGCTGGAGCGCATCTCCAACATGACCATGGAAGAGGCGCGCGACATCCTCATGACCCGCATCCAGAAGGACGCCTTCCACGACGCCGCCGTCATGGTGCGCGACATCGAAAGCCGCGCCAAGGAAGAGGGCGAGAAGAAGGCGCGCAACATCATCGCCATGGCCATCCAGAAATGCGCCGCCGACCAGGTGGCGGAGACCACCGTGTCGGTCGTGGCGCTGCCCAACGACGACATGAAGGGCCGCATCATCGGCCGCGAGGGCCGCAACATTCACGCCCTGGAGGCCGCGACCGGCGTCGATCTGATCATCGACGACACGCCCGAGGCGGTCATTATCTCCGGCTTCGATCCGGTTCGCCGCGAGGTGGCCCGCATCGCGCTGGAAAAGCTCATCATGGACGGCCGCATTCATCCCGCCCGCATCGAGGAAATGGTCGAGAAGGCCCGCAAGGAGGTCGACAACCAGATCCGCGAGGCCGGCGAGCAGGCCATCTTCGAAACCAACCTGCACGGCATTCACCACGAGCTGGTTCGCCTGCTGGGCCGCATGAAGTACCGCACCAGCTACGGCCAGAACGTGCTCAAGCACTCCATCGAGGTGTCCCACCTGGCGGGCGTCATGGCCGCCGAGCTGGGCGCGGACGTGCAGCTTGCCAAGCGCGCGGGTCTCCTGCACGACATCGGCAAGTCCATCGACCACGAGGTCGAGGGCACGCACGTCACCATCGGCGCGGAGCTGGCCAAGAAGTTCCACGAGAGCGACGAGGTCGTACACTGCATCATGGCGCACCACAACGACGTGGAGCCCACCACCGTCGAGGCGGTGCTGGTGCAGGCCGCCGACGCCATCTCCGCCGCCCGTCCGGGCGCGCGCCGCGAATCGATCGAGAATTACATCAAGCGCCTGGAAAAGCTGGAGGAAATCGCCAATTCCTTCGAAGGAGTCTCGTCCTCGTACGCGATTCAGTCCGGACGCGAGGTGCGCATCATGGTCAAGCCCGAGGACGTCAACGACGCCGGCACGCTCATTCTCGCCAAGGAGATCGTCAAGCGAATCGAAAGCGAGATGGAGTATCCGGGTCAGATCAAGGTCAGCGTCATCCGCGAAACCCGCTCCGTCGAGTTCGCCAAGTAATCGCCCGATACCCAAAAACGCCACCCCCGGAATCATGCGATTCCGGGGGTTCACTTTTTCCGGCGCGCTAGAGCACGATGTCGCCGGGGCGATAGCCGAAGGGCAGCTCCTCCTCCTCGAGGAAGGCGAAATTTTCGTCCTCGAGCGTCGGCAGGAACGCCCAGCAGGGCAGGCTGTCGAATTCGCGGCCGTAGCTGCTCGCGCCGAACCAGCCGCCCTCCTTGCTGCGCAGGTTGAGATCGCGCGCGAACTTGGTGCGGTTGGAGCAGTCGTGTATGACCAGGTTCCAGTTTTCCTCGGCCGCTCTGCGCATCAGGCGCTGGGTCAGCGCGCGGCTGTAGATGGGCGAAATGTAGCCCTGGCGGGCGCAGTAGAGGTTCTCTCCCGCATAGTTTTCGATGTTGTTGGGATTGAGGTGCAGCTCGGCGCAGTTGATGAAATCCAGCCCGGTGGACAGGATCGCCCGCTGCTTCTGCTGAAACTGCTCGAAAAACTCGGGCGTCATCGGGGTCTCGATGCCCACGCGCGGGATGTACTTTTTGGCCAGGCCGATGGACTCGATCACCTGATCGTCGCAGTCGCTCGCGCCCAGGTTGAACCGCAGCTCGTCCAGGCCGGCCTCGCCCAGCGCCCGCAGCGACTGCTCGGTCGCCAGCGTGCCGTTGGTGTACAGGTGCTGATGCACGCCCGCGCGCCGGAACTTCGCGATGACGCCGTAATACTCCTCGATCTCCATGAACGGCTCCAGGTACACATACGACACCCCGCTGGGCTTTTTGTCGACGGACAGCAAAAGGTCGATGTCCTCCTCATAGAACTTCGTGCCGCCGATCTCCCACATGCCCTCGCCGATGGGCGGCTGGCAGTCGAGCTCGCCGTAGTTGTAGCAGAATTTGCACTCCAGGTTGCACCTGTTGGTCTTTCGGATGGCGCTCAGTCCGCTGCCCAGCAGGCAGGAGCGGCACCCGCCCGGGAACTTCTCGTCCGGCCCGACGTAAAACGTGCGGTTTTCAAGCGACTTGAGGCCGGGAATCTGCGCCTGCAGCGCCGCAATGTTCGCGTCCACCGCCCGCTCGATCTGCGCCAGCACCGCGTAGGCAATCTCCTGCTGACGCGGCATCAGCTGCTCGTCCTCGGGCAGCTGCGCGAAAAACTTGAACCACATCCGCGCGTCCTTCTTCGAAATCTTCATCTGTATCTCACCTTTCACCCGCTGCGTTCAGCCTGATGCCCTCCCCGTGAAGCAGCTGCGAGCCTTCGCCGCGCAGGCGCACGTTTCTCGCGCTCAGCTCCACGTCGCCGTATCCCCCAAACGCGTCCTGTCCCGAGGGATGCGCGCTCAGGCCGTCAAAGTCCAGTCCGCGCGCCCTCGCCCCGCCAAACGTCGCCGCGCAGGGCGTTTCATAGCCGTAGTCCCCGCCGCGGGCAGTCCAGTCCTCCGCCCGGCGCACCGCGTTTCGCGCGAAGCCCAGGTTCCGGAAGCGCACATCCTCGAACTCGCCCTTCCCCACGTACACCGCCGCCGCGCTGTCGCCGAACATCTGCACGCCGTCGATCAGCGAATCGCACAGCGTACACGACAGCGTCACGCCGAACTGCGCGCAGGCCTGCACATTGCGCACCGTGATATTGAACGTGTCGCCCAGCCGCGAGCGCGCGTCCGGCATGTCCGGGTTATAATAGCCGTTTTCGCCGATGCGCACGCACACCTCCGGCCGGCGGCTGCGGTTCTCGAACGTGCGCCAGTAGACCGGCTCCACCGCCCACGGCCCTCTTTCCGCGTCGGGCAGGCGCAGCGGGTACGTCTGTGCGCCGGGCGCGGCCGGATCGATCTCCACGCTGGTCTGCACGTTCTCGATGACCACGTTGTACAGCTTGCGCCCGTCCTGATTGAGCAGGCGCACCACCGCGCACAGCGAGCAGGCCGACACATCCCGAATCACGACATTGTGAATGGAGGGATCCATGCCCTCCACCGGCAGGATGCTCCGGTCGGCCAGCGCGGTCAGGGCGATCGTGTCGTCCTGCGTATGGCCGGTAATCTGCTCGATCAGGAAGTCGAAGCAGCCCTCGCGCAGGTCAATTCCGTCGCAGTTCGGGCAGTTGCCGCTGCTCATGAAGTTGATTCCCGACACGCGCCCGTTCGAGCAGAAGTGGAAGGTCATGCCCCAGTAGCGCGCGTTGACCAGCCGCAGGTTCTCGACCCGCACCCGCTCGACGTTCTGGAAGTGTATCAGCGTGTTTTCGAGCGCCCTGTGCCCGGTCTGGGCCTCGTTGCGCTCGATCACGCCGTTGTGCCTGCCGCCGTCGAGCACCGCGTTTCCCACGCCGAACAGACAAATATCCCGCTGCCGGTTCTCCGGCCGCGCCGCCTGCCCGGTGCGCGCCGTGTCGTTTTTGAACAGGCTGTCCACCGCGCCGTCCGCCAGGCGCAGATGCGCGTTCTCCAGGCAGACCGCGCTGCCGCTGTGCAGCCTGACCGCCCGCTCAAGCACCCACTTCTGCTCGCCCGTGCGCTCGTTTCGCGCCGGAATCACAACGGTCTGGCCGGTTTTTGCCGCCTCGTCGACCGCCGCCTGAATCATCTGCGCGTCGTCCGCCAGATTCGCCCAGCGGTTCGGATTGATCGCCATCCGTGCTTCCTCCTCAGAAACGTTCTTCTTTTTTTCACTCCCCGTTGCGTATCGCCGCGAGCGAGGACAGCCTCATCGCGCGATAGGCCGGGTACAGGCCGGAGAGCACCGACACCCCGATCACGAACGCCCACGCGCCCCAGCCCAGCGCCGGGGAAATCACCGAGGTCGCCGCGCCCTCGACCGAGAACATGGCGCTGCTGGACATGATCGAGGCGACCAGCGCGCGCATCCACTGCACGTGGTTGAGCGCGTAGGACAGCAGAAGGGAGGCAAGCAGCCCCGCGCCGCCGCCGAACACGCCGATATACGCCGCCTCGCTCAGAAACAGCATTCGAATATTGCGCAGCGAGCAGCCCAGCACCTTCATCACGCCGATCTCCCGGGTGCGCTCATAGATGGACATCATCATGGTATTGGCGATGGACAGCGCGGCCACCAGCATGGAAATCGCGCCGATAAAGCCCAGAAAGGCCTGCATCGTGCCGATCTGCTGCCGAAGCGTGTTCACCGTCTCCATCGGGCTGTGGTACTGAAGGCCGTATTCGTTGAGCTGCTTGCAGACCTCCTCCACGTCGCCCACCGTCGCGGCCAGCACCTGCACCGTGTCGTAATGGTCGAGCGATTCCACGCCCAGCTCCTTGAACAGGCTTTTGTTCTCCTTATACATCTTCTTGAGCCAGTTCAGGTTGACCACGGCGCAGCTCGTGAACTGATAGTCGTTCAGGTTGGCCTGGATAATGCCGGTGAGCTTGGCCGGATAGGTCTTCTCGAACACCTCCGGCTCATAGTTATTGGCCTCGTAGTTGGAGTAGTCCTCGTACCGGAGCGTGACCTCATACTTACTGGAGTACCAGTTGATGTTCGGCAGGGGCAGCTCGCCGCCGTCATAGAGTATGGAGTAGTAGTCCACCCACTCGCGCTCCTTTTTTGGGTCCTGGAAGTCGAGCAGCGCGATTTCGGACATGATGAACTCCATCCGGCTGGTGGAGCCTGAAAAGTAATGCCCGCTCTTGAGGCCCTGGATCTGGGCGAAGTCCTCCGGGTACACGCCCATGAGCACGGTGGAATTCTCGTACTTGCCGGTCTTGACGATGAACTCGCCCCCAAAATACAGGCTGACCAGCGGCGTCACCGCCTTCACGCCCGACATCTGGCGCACGTCGCGCACGGTCGCGTCGGTGATGCGGGTCACTCTGCGCCCGCCGGAGCCTGTGCCGTAATAAGGATACACCTCGATCAGGCGCAGGTTGGAGCTCTTCTCGAGCGCCTTCATCTGCGCCTCCTCCGCGCCCGCGCCCAGCGACAGCGTGACCACGATGGCCGCCGTGCCGATCACCACGCCCAGCATGGTCAGCAGCGTGCGCAGCCTGCGCCGCTTCAGGTTCTGCAGGCTCAGCAGCAGGATGTCAGTCCATCTCATCGTCTTCAAGCGCCTTGACATGCCGTGAGTGCGCGCTCACGCCGATGGAAACCACCAGCAGCACCACCAGCGCGGCCGCCGCCGCATACAGCCACCAGGGCATCAGCGACAGGATCTCCATGGTTTTTGATACCTCATTTGCGTAGTCTGCGGACGGGTCGTCCGTCGGCGTGGTCCAGGTATTCTCGTCGTAGCTCTGCTCGGCCTCGCACCAGAACGAAACCGGCTTGCTCAGCGAGTACTGCCTGCCCGTGCCGTCCTCATAGCTCACCTCCAGCTCCAGCGCGTACTGGCCTGAGACCAGCGGCGTCACGCTCAGCTCCGCCTTCTTGGCCGAGCCGCTCTCCATGTTGCCCAGGTAGTAGGACGCGGGCAGCGCCAGGTTCTCGTCGTTTGCCTTCGCGGTCACGGTCACGTTGTACAGGGTGGTGCGCCCCTCGTTGATCACCTGCAGCGAAACGTCGTAGCTGTCGCCCGCGGTGGGCGCGGTCGAGTCGACGACCGGATCGTCCACCTTGATGCGCTGCAGCTGCGCCACCTGGATGTTCAGCGTCTGCGAGGCGCTCTGGGCCGACACCGCCTGATCCTCGTACTCGAACTGCACGTCCACCTTGAGCGCCGTTTCGGGTACGGACAGGCTGGAGGAAACCGGATACCTCAGCTCGTAGGTCGAGTCCGCTTCGATCCGGTCGATATACACGGTGTTCGAGCCGGACGTGGGCAGCAGCGCGTCGTCCTGCACGCTGACCGTCGCACGGATGTTCTGCACGTACTGTTTCCGGCTGGTGTTTTTGATGGTGAACACCAGGTCGAACCGGTCGCCCGCGGTGACGTTCGCCGGGTCGGTCGCGATTTTCTCAACCATCAGGCGCGCCTGGGGCATGGTCGTGGGCGACACGTAGCCGCCGCCCCCTCCCCCGCCGCCGGTCGATACGCCGGTCACGTTCACGTTCAGGCTGATTTCCGCCTCGCTGAGCTCCTCGGAGCCTGCCAGGCGGTATCTCGCCAGGAAGGTCACCGGCTGCACGCCGTTTGACGCGGTGCTCTTGACCTTCAGATCGTCAAAGACCGCGTAGCCGTGATTCACGCCGTTTTCGATGATCGCGTGCGACACGCCCTGCTCGCCCATCTCCAGCGGGCAGGAAATATCCGCCGCCATCTCGGGCGTGATCTCGAGCGCCAGATACTCTATATAAGAAAGAATTTCCCCGCCATAGCTCGCGTCCCGCGCCCAGGGCACGTAGTTCCCCGAGTCGTCCCGGTTGGAGTACACGCGCGCCGCGTCCAGCACGAAGGACACGGGCACATAAAGAGTTCCCGTCCTTTTCGCGCGGAATTCGGGCGTACCGCGCACCTCGCCCAGCATCAGCCTGCCCGCCTCCGGGTCGGGCGCGTCGGTCGGCTCGGGCGAATCGGTGGGTTCAGGCGACTCGGCCGGCTCGGGCGTTTCGTCGGGATTCGGGGTCGCCGTGACCTCGCCCTCGTCGCCGACCACCAGCGTCACCTTCCCGCGGATCGGCTCGCCGCCCCGGTTGGTGTGACCGGCGCGGTCGGTGTAGTAAATCTCGAAGCGCAGCCTGTACGCGCCCGGCGTCGCATCGTGTCGGATCGTAAGGCGCTCAAAAAACGCGTAGGCGGACAGAAACGCGCCGTTTACCGGCCTGCTGGACGCGTCCCCGGTCAGCCCGAACAGATACGACGCGTCACCGCCCGCCAGCAGGCGCACCTCCACCTCGGCAAGCGCCCCCGCGATTTCTCCGGTGAACGCGCCCGGATACCGGCCGCTCACCCAGTCCTCGTAGCTCAGCTCGATCAGCGACGCGCCCTGCCCGTCCTGCCACAGGTACTCGTGACTGGTCAGGCGCGTCCTGCCAAAGGCGTACGAATACGGCAGCGCCAGCGTAAACGTCTGCCCGGGCAGCGCCTCCCAGCCCTCGTCGAGCAGCGACAGCTCGGGCGTTTCCCCGGCCGTCGCTTCGGGCGCAGTCGGCGCGCTGGTCGGAATCGGCGTCTCCTCCGGCGCGGAGGTCGGCGTTTCAGGCGCGCTCGTCGCCGTTTCAGGCACGCTCGTCGCCGTTTCGGGCGCACTCGTCGCCGTTTCAGGCGCGCTCGTCGCCGTTTCAGGCGGATTGGTCGCCTCGCCCTCCGCAAAAACCGCGCACGGAATCAGCAGCGCCGCAATCAGCCACGCCGCCAGCGCCCTCGCGCACCACATTCGCATCTTCTTCATCTTCTTCTCCTTGGGGGGACGTTGGGGATACGTTCGAGAGGCGGCCTTTCTGAGAAAGGCCCCTCTCGAGCTCTCCCGGAAAGCACTTGCAAGACAAATTTTCCTGCCTCAAGCAATAGAGCTACTTGCTCGTGGGGTGATGGGGGGTTCATAGAAACAGCCCTGATCCGCCTGCGAAACGAGATGAGCCGTCTCTTCGGGTTCATTGTCCATTCGTATAACTACATGACATTCTGTCAGAGGGCGGCAAAACCGGCCTTTGGCAACGAACATTTTCCGTACATGGCAGCCAAGCGTCGTTATCATATACCTGATACTTGTCCGTATGGCTTTGGAACGTCCGGAAAACGTCCGCCGCCCGAGCCTGGGCAAATTCTACGCGGCGGCTTCTCCGGACGCTTCACACGTGCTGCGCGCGATCGTTCGGCTCGACCAGCCTGCCGTCGAGCAGGTGAATCACGTGATCGGCGTACTGCTCGAACTCGGGATCGTGCGTAACCATGATCAGTGTCGTGCCGCGTTCCCGGCAAATGCGCTGAATCAGCGCCAGGATTTCGCGCGAGGTGCCATAGTCCAGGTTGCCGGTCGGCTCGTCGGCGAAGAGGATCTTGGGGCGCGTGACCAGCGCCCGGGCGATGCCCACCCGCTGCTGCTGGCCGCCGGACATCTGGGAGGGCTTGTGGCGCAGATGCGTCTTCAGGCCCACCGCCTCGAGCATCTGCCGCGCCCGCCGGGTACGCTCCGCCCGCCCCACGCCCTGGTACACCAGCGGCATGGCCACGTTGTCCAGCGCGTCGTGCGCCTCGAACAGGTTAAAGGACTGGAACACAAACCCTACGTTTTTGAGCCGGAACGACACCAGCTGGCTCTCGTTCATGCGCTCAATCTGCTTGCCCGCGGCGCGAATCTGGCCGCGCGTGGGCTTTTCCAGGCCGGCCATCAGGTTGAGCAGGGTGGACTTGCCCGAGCCGGATCGCCCGACGATCAGCGCGAACTCCCCGGTTTTTATGCCGAGCGACACGTCCTGAAGCGCGTGCACCCGCTCGCTGCCCACCGCGTAGGTCTTGCTGACCTGTGAGAGCACGAGCATGTTTTCTTCGTTCACGGACATGCCTCCTGTCGTTTCGCCTGTTCGCCGCTCCGGGGCCTTTCCCCTACGCGTTCACCCTCGCCTTCTCGTCCAGGTAGTTCTGGATCTTGCGCTTGACGCGCTGCAGGGCGTTGTCCACGCTCTTGGTATGCCTGCCCAGCTTCCGGCTGATTTCCTGATAGCTGTGGCCGTCGAGGTACAGCGCGAGCACCTCCTTTTCAAAGGGCGACAGCACCTCGCCGATGCAGGCCTCGATGTCGCTGAGGCTTTCCTGGGAGATGAGCAGCTCCTCCGGGTTGGTGGTCACGCTCTCGCTGATGACGTCGAGCAGCGTTCGCTCGGAATCGTCGGCGTAGACCGGGCGGTTGAGCGAGACATAGGAGTTGAGCGGAATGTGCTTTTGCCGGGTGGCCGTCTTGATGGCCGAGATGATCTGGCGGGTGATGCACAGCTCGGCGAACGCCCGGAAGGAGGACACCTTGCCCGGCTTGTAGTCGCGCACCGCCTTGAACAGGCCGATCATGCCCTCCTGCACGATGTCCTCGTG
>CAKUFB010000085.1 GCA_934647145.1 uncultured Clostridia bacterium | reverse complement strand
GGCAGGGGTGGGGGTGGGGGGGGGGGGGGGGGGGGGGGGCCGCCCCCCCCCCCCCCCCCCCCCCCCCCCCCCCCCCCCCCCACCCCCCACCGTTTACAGCAGTCTTTTCGTGATTTCCTCGCCGGAGAGCAGGCACAGATACGCTTCCCGGACGGGTATTTTCGTGATGCGCTCGAGCGCCTTTCGGTATAGATCGAGCTGCGGGCGGTAGTGCTCGACGAGCGCGTCCACGTCCTGCGCGCGGTCGGTCTTGTAGTCGAGCAGCACCCAGCCGCCCTCCTCCTCGAAGCAGCAGTCGATCTGCCCCTGCGCCAGCACGCTGCCGGGCACGTCGCTTCCGGTCGCTTCCAGCGCGCTCAAACGGAGCGTAAACAGCCACTCACGGCGCACATTTTGCGACGCTGCGAGCCGCCTTCCCAGCTCCGTCTCGAAAAAGCGCACGATTCGGCTCATGCGGAGCGAGTCGCGCTCCTCCTTCGTCAGCCTGCCCTTCGACGCCATGCCGTCCGCCTGGCGCGTGATTTCCGCGCCCAGCGCCGGGCCGGATAGTCCGCGTATGGCGGACAGTTCCAGTCCCTGCAGGCACCGGTGCATGGCCGTGCCCCGCTGCGCGCCGGTCATGCCTTCCTCGCCCGAAAGGAAGGCCGGCTGCTCCAGCGGCTGCGCGACGACGCTGTCCTCCTCCTCGTCCGGGTCGGTCTCCCGGTTCAGCCCGGAGGCGGTCAGCTTGCCGGGCAGCGCGGTCTCGCCCTCGTGTGGATACACCCAGGCGAACCGCCCGGAGAGCTCGCGCGCGTCGGCGGCCGCCAGCAGGCGGGAAAGCGCTTCCTCGTCGGAGACGCCCTCGCGCTCCTCATACGCGCCCAGGCTGCTCCGGTCGACCACGCTGCAGAGGACGGGTGGGAGCGGCTCGGGCGCGGCCTCGCCCTGAGCGAGCGTCCAGAACGCCCCGGAGCCGGGCATGCGCATCGCCGCGGGCAGAATCACGTCCAGGAAATCTCGCCTGAACACCGGCTCCTTCAGGCACATTGCCGCCTCGCGCAGCCGGTTTTCAGGCTTCGCGGCGGTGCCGATCAGGATCAGGCGCTCCTTTGCGCGGGTCAGCAGCACGTAGAGTATGCGCAGCGCCTCGGCGTAGTTTTCCTCGCCCGCGCGCGCCTCGATCGCCAGGCGCGTCAGCGTGTTTCTGCGCGCCCCCAGTTCGTTGTCGATGTGCTCAAGGCCCACGCCCAGCGCCTTGTGCGCGCACAGCAGGTCGGTTCGGTTCCGCGCCAGCGCCGCGCCCAGCTGGATGCCGATCACCACCGGGAACTCCAGTCCCTTGCTCTTGTGCACGGTCATCACGCGCACCACGTCGTCGTTTTCGCTGAGCGTATGCGCCTCGCCCATGTCCTCCTGCGCGGCGCTGAGCTGCTCAACGTAGCGCAGAAAGCCGGTCAGGCCGCCCGCCTGCGCGCCCTCATAGGCCTCGGCGCGGCTCATGAGCATGTCCAGGTTGGCCTGCCGCTGCGCCCCGCCCGGAAGCGCTCCCAGGTCGGAATACAGCCCGGTCTGGCGCAGCACGGTGAACAGCAGCTGACTGACCGGCAGGGCGTGACTGAGCGCGCGCCACTCGTCCAGCCGCTCGATCAGGCCGCGAAGCCGGAGCGCCAGCTCGTCCTGCTCCGTTTCGGCGTAGGACAGCACCGCCTGGGCGTAGCTGCCCTCGGGCGTACGGGCGCGAATCAGTCCCAGCTCGGGACTGGTCAGGCCGACGGCGCTCGACCGGAGCACGCTGATCCACTCGAGGTCGCGCTGCCGGTTCTCGATCAGGCGCAGCAGCGACAGCGTCACGCGTACCTCCAGCACCTCGAAAAAGCCGCCGGACAGATCCGCGCAGGCGGGAATGCCCTGCTCGGTCAGCACCCGCGCGACGTGCTGCGCGACGTTCTTTGCGCGCCGCGTCAGCACCACCACGTGCCGGTAGGACAGGGGATAGGCGCGCTGCCTCTTCGCGTCCCAGGCGGAACTGCCGATCAGCTCGCGGATGCGCCGCGCGGCCACGACGGCCTCGAGCTCCGCGTCCCTGAGCTCGTTGAGCGCCTGAGCCGCCTCGCCGGCCTCCTCGCCCGCCTCCTGCTTGCCGCACAGGATCACCTCGACCGGCGGATCGTCGCCTTCATAGGCCGCCTGCGGGTTCAGGCGATGCATTTCATCGTAGTCAATCTCGGTGTCGCCGCCGCGCATTGCCTTCTCAAACACCGCGTTGGTGAACTCCAGCACCTTCGCGCGGGAGCGGAAGTTGGCCTTGAGCGCGATCAGGCGGCCGCCGTTTCCCGCCGCGTAGGATGCGGCCTGATCGGCGAACAGGCCCGGCTCGGCGTGGCGGAAGCGATAGATGCTCTGCTTCATGTCGCCCACGCAGAACAGGTTGTTTTCGCGCGCGACGCGGGTCAGTATCGCCTGCTGCACGTCGGACACGTCCTGATACTCGTCCACGAACACATAGTCGAACCGCTCGCGAATGCTTGACTGCACCTCGGGCACGGAAAGCGCCTTCAGCGTGCGGTGCTCCAGGTCGTTAAAGGTCAGAAGCGAGCGGGACGCCTTATACCCGGTGAGCCGCTCGTCCATGTCGCGCACCAGCGCCCCCAGCGCCCGCAGCTCGACCGCCGTGGCGCGCAGGTCGGCTATGCCGCCGGAAAGCTCGATGGAAAGCGGCTTTGCGGCCTTTTTCGTCAGCTCCTTCAGGCTGTCGCGCAGCGCCTTGTACTCCTCGTTCGACTCGCCCCTCTTCACGGGCAGACGCGGCCAGCCCCAGCCGCGCAGGGCCAGCTGAAGCGCCGTATAGTCCTCGATTTCAAGGAATGCCTCGATCGCCTGAAGGTCGTTTTCCGCCGTGTCGACGTACAGCCCCGCCTCGGACAGCGCAAGCTCCAGCGCCTGACGCGCCAGCACTCTCGCCTGAAGCAGGGGACGCTTCGCCGCGCGCACCAGCTCGGGCGTATAGCGATCCTCACCCGCCTCGAGCGAGGCGATCTGCGCACTGAGCCAGCCCCATGGGTCGGGCCGCTCGTTCAGGAAGGCGTGCAGGGCGAGTGCCAGGTCATGAACCTCCTGCGCGCCCCGAAGCGCCGAGAGCGCCTCGAAATCCGCGTCCATCGCCGCATAGTGGTCGCGCATCGCCGCCTGAAGCGCCTTCTCGCGCAGTATGGCCACCTCCGGGCCGTCCGCGATGCGAAAGGCCGGATCAACCTCGCCCGCCTGAAAAAAGGCGCGCAGAAAGTCCGTGCAGAAGGCGTGTATCGTGCTGATGCTGGCCCGATCCACCCGCTCAGCCTGCTCGCGAAGGCGCGCGTCGCCCTCGTCAGCCAGGCTCTGCAGCCGCGCGATCAGGTGCTCCTTCATGTCGGCCGCGCTGGCTCGCGTGAAGGTCACGATCAGCATGCGCTCCACGTCCGCCCCCTCGAGCAGCAGCTTCGCCACCCGCTCCACCAGTACCGCCGTCTTGCCCGAGCCGGCCGCCGCCGACAGGAGCAGGTTTTCGCCCCGGCTGTCAATCGCCGCGGCCTGATCCTCTGTCCATCTCATAAGCTCTCCACCATCTGTCAATGCTGGTCTGATTATAGCATATTTTTTCCGCCCTGTCACCTGGCAACCGGGCGGTGCGGCGCGTCGTCGCCGCGAACGAAAACACCGCCGTACGGACAAAAAAGACCGCCGATTCTCTCGAACCGGCGTTCCTGGGAAAACATGCCTGAAAAGCGATTAATAGCGGGCGAGCACCTGCTGAAGCTGCAGCAGCTCCTCATCCACGCCGCGCTTGGTGCCGTGCACCTCTTCGAAGGGCACGTCGACGATCTTCTGATCCTTGATGCC
This sequence comes from uncultured Clostridia bacterium, assembly GCA_934647145.1. Lineage (GTDB taxonomy): Bacteria > Bacillota > Clostridia > Christensenellales > Aristaeellaceae > CAKUFI01. The sequence continues at coordinate 5,646 of CAKUFB010000085.1, read as the reverse complement.
GACCGCGCGGCCGCCCTTGTTCTCGTTGAGCAGCTCAACCGCGCGCGCGCCGAACTGGCTGCCCAGGCGGCGATCCATCGCGGAGGGCGTACCGCCGCGCTGCGTGTAGCCCAGGACGGTGGCGCGCACCTCGTGGCCGGAGAGCACCTCCAGCACGCGGGCCAGCTTGGAGCTGGTGAGCTTGTCGTCCTTGATGTCGGCGAGCTCCTGATGGGTCTCGCACAGGGCGTGCAGGTCGCTGGTCAGGGACTTGTTCGCGCCCTCGGCCTCGATCAGGATGGTGCTTCGCTTGCCGTTGAGCACGCCCCACTTGATGCGGTCGGCGATTTCCTCGACGGACCACTCCACCTCGGGCAGCAGCGCGAACTCGGCGCCGCAGTCCACGGCGGTATGCAGGGCGATTTCGCCGCAGTCGCGGCCCATGACGGTGATCAGGCTGGCGCGCTCGTGGGACTCGCTGGTCTCGCGGATACGGTTGACGCACTCGCAGGCGGTGTTGACGGCGGTGTCAAAGCCCAGCGTGTAGTCGGTGTAGGCCAGGTCGTTGTCGATCGTGCCGGGGACGCCCACCGTGGGGAAGCCCATGCGGTTGAGCTCGTACGCGCCCGCAAAGGAGCCGTCGCCGCCGATGACCACCAGGCCCTCCAGGCCCAGCGAGCGCATGTTGTCGATGGCTTCTTTGCGGTATTCCTCGTACATGAATTCCTTGCACCGGGCGGTCATCAGGAAGGTGCCGCCGCGATGGATGATGCCGCTGACGCTGCGGCCGGTGAGGATTTCGTAGTCGTCCACATGGTTCTTGTTCTGCATCAGCGGGCCGTTATAGCCGCGCTTGAAGCCCACGACGGACATGTCCAGGTAGGACGCGGTACGCACCACGGCGCGGATGGCCGCGTTCATGCCGGGCGCGTCGCCGCCGCTGGTCAAAACACCGATTCGTTTCATGGTCTTTTCCTCCGGGCGTAAAAAATCGTGCAAGAGGGGCAGCAGTCGCCTGCCACCCCTCCATCACATGTTATTATGAAATTAGTAAGCGATTACTCAGGCCTTGTGATCGCAGCCGAGCACGTCGGTGAGCTTGTGCATGACGAGCTTCTTGATGTTCTCGCGGGCGGGCTTGAGGTACTGGCGGGGATCGAAGTGATCCGGATGCTCCGCGAAGTACTTGCGGATGGTACCGGTCATGGCCAGGCGCAGGTCGGAGTCGATGTTGATCTTGCAGACGGCCATGGTCGCGGCCTTGCGCAGCTCTTCCTCGGGGATGCCGACGGCGTCAGGCATACGGCCGCCGTTCTCGTTGATCATCTTCACGTACTCCTGCGGCACGGAAGAGGAGCCGTGCAGCACGATCGGGAAGCCGGGCAGGCGCCTGGAGACCTCCTCCAGGATGTCGAAGCGCAGCGGCGGGGGCACGAGGATGCCCTTCTCGTTGCGGGTGCACTGCTCGGGCTTGAACTTGTACGCGCCGTGGCTGGTGCCGATGGCGATGGCCAGGGAGTCGACGCCGGTCTTGGTGACGAACTCCTCGACCTCTTCGGGACGGGTGTAGGAGGAATCCTCGGCGGAGACCTTCACGTCGTCCTCGACGCCGGCCAGCGTGCCCAGCTCGCCCTCGACCACCACGCCGTGATCATGCGCGTACTCGACGACCTTGCGGGTCAGCGCGATGTTGTCGGCGAAGGACTTGGAGGAACCGTCGATCATGACGGAGGTGAAGCCGCCGTCGATGCAGCTCTTGCACAGCTCGAAGGTATCGCCGTGATCCAGGTGCAGGCAGATCGGCAGGCCGGTCTCGATGATCGCGGCCTCGACCAGCTTCACCAGGTAGGTGTGGTTGGCGTACTTGCGCGCGCCGGAGGACACCTGCAGGATCAGGGGAGCATTCACCTCAGCCGCGGCCTCGGTGATGCCCTGAATGATTTCCATGTTATTTACGTTGAAGGCGCCAATGGCGTAGCCGCCGTTATAGGCCTTCGCGAACATTTCCTTGGTAGTAACAAGAGGCATAGTTCGTACACTCCTTTATTTCTTGATTTGCTTCAATTATAGCAATTCACGTCCCCAAAATCAAGCCCATCCGCTTGTATCCACTGTTATTTTTGTCGGTCGGCCGGGCAGTGCCCGGTTCCACCTGCTGCCGCCAATTCTATCGACGACCATTGGCCGCCATAGATTGAAGCGGCCAAGGTCTGCGAATCCGCAGGCTTCCCTGCGGATTATTGGTCGGCGCTGCCGACTTCCACCTGCTGCCGCCGGACAGAACACGACCCCAGCCGCCATACATTGGAGCGGCTGGGGTCTTCGAATCTGCGGACTTCTCCGCAGATTGCTGGTCGGCATTGCCGACTTCCACCTGCTGCCGCCGAACAGAACACGACCCCAGCCGCCATACATTGGAGCGGCTGGGGTCTTCGAATCTGCAGGCTTCCCTGCAGATTGCTGGTCGGCATTGCCGACTTCCACCTGCTGCCGCCGAACAGAACACGACCCCAGCCGCCATAGATTGAAGCGGCCAAGGTCTGCGAATCCTCAGGCTTCCCTGCGGATTATTGGTCGGCGCTGCCGACTCGGGCGGGGCGATCCTGCGCCTGCGTACCCCTCCGTCCGCGCTGCGGACACCTCCCCTTTCAGGAGAGGCATAAGCGCGTCGTAAAGGCTCACCTGAAAGGGGAGCTGGCGCCAAAGGCGACTGAGGGGTTCGGCAGGAAGAACCTGCGCCCCCGCTGCCAACCCCACGCTCGTAACTCTTGTAGGGTACTGCCCCGATTTTTCCAACCGCGAAGAATTCGGGAAGTCCAATCTATGCTTCCCGAATTCGTGTCAGAACCCGCGGCAGCTAGTGGAAGCGGGCACTGCCCGCAGACCGGCAATCAGCTCGGCGCGATAGCCCAGCTGCTCGCGCAGGGCGGCCTGATCGGGGAGCATGGAGCACAGCACCGCGCCCAGGCCGGAGACGGTCACGCCGGGCATGGCGGCGGGCACGACGCAGGTTTCGCCCATGTCAAGGTCGAACTCGCCCTCCGCCCAGGAAACGCGCGCGGAGCACAGCGCGGTCAGCAGGCGCATGCGGCCGCCCTCAAGCGGCATATTGCCCGCCACGTTGAGCCGCCAGAGCTCGAAGTTGGGATCGGAAATGTAGGCGGTGCGGCTGCCGCCCTCACAGATCACGGTCGCGCCGGGCAGCTTGCCGGTCTTGTCCAGCTCGGGCCGGCTGACGGCCAGTGCGTCCGAGGTATGCAGCGCGCGCGGCCTGCCGTCCCTGCCCACGCGTCCCCAGTCCCAGAAGCGATAGGTCACGTCGCTGGACTGCTGGATCTCGTAGACCACCATGCCCGCGCCCAGGGCGTGAATCATGCCGTGGGGGATGTAGTACACGTCGCCCGGACGAACGTCCACCCAGTTGAGCGACTCCTCCAGCCGGCCCGACTCGACCATCTCGCGCAGCTCCGCCTTGTCCTTTGCGTTCACGCCGTAGACCATCTTCGTGCCGGGCGCGGCCGAGAGCACCAGCCAGGCCTCGGTCTTGCCCAGCTTGCCGCCCTCGTGCGCGCCCGCGTAGGCGTCGTCCGGGTGTACCTGCACGGACAGCTTTTCCTTTGCGTCGATCAGCTTGAGCAGCAGCGGGAACTCGCCCTCGCAGCCGGTCAGCTCGCGCCCCCAGGCCTCGATCGCCTGGGTGAAGGTCTTTCCGGCCAGCTCGCCGTTTGCCACCACGCTTTCGCGGCCGGGCAGCGCGGATACCTCCAGCGCCTCGCCGGTCATGTCGTCCGGAATGGCCTTGCCCAGCGCCCGCAGCGCGTCGCCGCCCCAGGGGGTGTCGCTCCCGTGGCGGAAATAGGGGATCATTTTCAGGGGATACAGCATATCGTTCACAGCCTTTCGCATTGTTTGTTTCTGTCAGAAAACGGCCCGCCTGCAGGCAGGCTTTTTTCAACGGTTATAGTATAGCGTTTTTTGCCCGCCCCTGTCAATGCCTTTTCAGGGAACAAAGCGCGCGCCGCGGTTGACAGACCTTCGCCGCCGTGCTACAGTGAAGGGCGAATACGCGAGCGAAAGGATGATCAAGTCATGGAAAAGCTGTGGTTTACCTCGGACTATATGGAGGGCGCGCACCCGCGTCTGATGGCGCGCCTGAACGAAACCAACCTGGAAAGGAGCGCGGGCTACGGGCTGGATCCCTACTGCGAATCGGCGCGGGATCGGATTCGCGCGGCCTGCCGCTGTCCCGAGGCGGACGTGCGCTTCCTGGTGGGCGGCACGCAGACCAACGCCACGGTTATCGACGCGCTGCTTCGGCCCGGCCAGGCCGCACTTGCCGCCGACACGGGTCACATCAACACCCACGAAGCGGGCGCGATTGAGGCGAGCGGCCATAAGATCGCGGCCCTGCCCCATACCAACGGCAAAATCACCGCCGCGCAGGTCGAGGCGCTGTGCCGCGAGTGCCCGCCCGATTCCGAGTGCGCGCACACGGTCATCCCCGGCCTGGTCTACCTCTCCCAGCCGACCGAATATGGCACGCTGTATACGCTCGCGGAGCTCATGGCGCTGAGCGAGACCTGCCGCAAAAACGGCCTGTACCTGTACGTGGACGGCGCCAGGCTGGCCTACGCGCTGTGCAGCCCCGAAAACGACGTGAGCCTGGCCGACCTGGCCCGGCTGACCGACGCGTTCTATCTGGGCGGCACCAAGTGCGGCGCGCTGATGGGCGAGGCGGTCGTGCTGCCCAATCCGCGGCTGATTCCGCGCTTCTTCACGATCATCAAGCTGCACGGCGCGCTGCTGGCCAAGGGACGGCTGCTGGGCGTGCAGTTCGACGAGCTGATGAAGGACGGCCTGTATCTGGAAATCGGCGCGCAGGCCGTGGCCCTCGCCGCAAGGCTTCAGGCCGCGCTGAAGAGGGCCGGATACCCGCTGCTCTGCGAGGCGCCCACCAACCAGGTTTTCGCCGTGCTGCCCAACGAACGGGTTCGCGCGCTGGCCGAGCGGGTCGAGTTCACCGTCTGGGAGCCCTGCGGCCAGGAGCACACCGTCGTGCGCTTCGTCACCGGCTGGGCCACCCGCGAGGAGGACGTGGACGCGCTGTGCGCCCTGCTGTGATCGGAAAGCGCCGGGCGGGACACCGCGTTTTCGCCGGCGCGCAGGCGGAGGCAGCGCCGACAGATAATCTGCGGAGAAGGCCGCAGATTCGCAGAATTCGGGAACTTGAATTTATGGTTCCCGAATTCGTCGCCCGACCCGGCGGCAGCAAGTGTCAGTCGGCACTGCCGACCGGCAGCAGGTGGAACCGGGCACTGCCCGGCCGACCGACAAAAATAACAGTGGATACAAGTGCAGAGGCTTGATTTTGGGGGCACGAGTTGCTATAATTGAGACAAATCCAGAAATAAAGGAGTGTACGAACTATGCCTCTTGTTACTACCAAGGAGATGTTCGCGAAGGCCTATAACGGCGGCTACGCCATCGGCGCCTTCAACGTAAATAACATGGAAATCATCCAGGGCATCACCGAGGCCGCGGCCGAAGTGAACGCTCCCCTGATCCTGCAGGTGTCCTCCGGCGCGCGCAAGTACGCCAACCACACCTACCTGGTGAAGCTGGTTGAGGCCGCGATCATCGAGACCGGCCTGCCGATCTGCCTGCACC
>CAKUFB010000084.1 GCA_934647145.1 uncultured Clostridia bacterium | reverse complement strand
GAGGAGGACACCAACAAGCGCAACAAGAACGACTTCGTGCTGTGGTTCACCAAGTCCAAGTTCGAGGATCAGGCGCTCAAGTGGGACTCCCCGTGGGGCGTGGGCTATCCCGGCTGGCACATCGAGTGCTCCGGCATCTCGATGAAGTACCTGGGCGAGGATCTGGACATCCACTGCGGCGGCATCGACAACGCCTTCCCGCACCACACCAACGAGATTGCCCAGTCCGAGGCCTACCTGGGCCACAAGTGGTGCAACTTCTGGATGCACGTGATGCACCTGAACACCGCCGGCGGCAAGATGTCCAAGTCCAAGGGCGAGTTCCTGACCGTGTCCCTGCTCGAGGAAAAGGGCTACGATCCGCTGGTATACCGCCTGTTCTGCCTGCAGAGCCACTACCGCAAGAGCCTGATGTTCTCCTGGGAGAACCTGGACAACGCGCAGGTGGCCTACAACAAGCTCATCGCCCGCATCGCCGCGCTCAATCCCGGGGGCGATGTCGATGAGGAGGCGCTCGCTGCGATGGACGAGAAGTTCCGCGGAGCGCTGGACAACGACCTGAACACCTCGCTGGCCGTCACCTCGCTCTACGATGTGCTCAAGTTCAAGGCGAGCGACGCGACCAAGCTGGCCGCCATCGCCAGATTCGACCAGGTGCTGAGCCTTGACCTGATCAAAAAGGCCGACGCCAAGCGCGAGGAGCTCAAAAAGCAGGCCGCGGCCGCCGCGCAGTTCGCCGTGGTGTTCGACGGCTGCGAGGCCGATCCCGAGGTGGAGGCGCTGTTGACCGCCCGCAAGGAGGCCAAAAAGGCCAGGAACTTCGCCGAGGCCGACCGCATCCGCGACCAGGTCGTGGCCATGGGCTACGCGATCGAGGACACCGCGCAGGGGCCCAAGGTGCGCAAGGCCTGAGGCGGAGCGATGAACCGGATCTATATGGACAACGCGGCGACCACCCGCCTGCACCCGGAGGTGCTCGCCGCGATGACCCCCTACCTGACCGAGGTCTTCGGCAACCCGTCCAGCCAGCACGCCTTCGGGCGGGAGGCGAACCGGGCGCTTGAGAAGGCCCGGCGGCAGGCTGCGCAGGCGCTGGGCGCGTCGCCTGAGGAGATTTTCTTCACCAGCGGCGGCACCGAGGCCGACAACTGGGCACTTGATCGCGGCATGCGCCTGCGGGAGGGCAGAAACCGCCTGATCACCACGCGCATCGAGCATCACGCAGTGCTGCACCCGGCCGCGCAGCTGGCGCAGGAGGGCTTCGAGGTCGTTTACCTTTCCCCCGACGCGCAGGGCTTTATTTCGCCCGAGTCGCTCAAGGCGGCGCTGAACGAACGCACGGCGCTGGTGTCCGTCATGGCGGCCAACAACGAGGTGGGCAGTATTCAGCCGGTCGAGGCGCTGGCGAGCCTGGCGCATGAGGCGGGCGCGCTGTTTCACACCGACGCGGTGCAGGCGGCGGGCTGTCTGCCGTTTGACCTGGCGCACACGGGAATCGACATGCTCTCGCTCTCGGCGCACAAGTTTCACGGGCCGAAGGGGGTGGGCGCGCTGTACGTCCGGAGCGGCCTGGCGCTCTCCCCTCTGATCGGCGGCGGGGCGCAGGAAAAGAGTCTGCGCGCGGGCACGGAGAACCTGGCGGGCATCGTGGGCTTGGGCGAGGCCATCGAGCGGGCGCACATCGATCTCGAAGCGAGAAACGCCCGGATCGCCGCGCTGCGGGATCGCCTGGAGAAGGGTCTGCTCGCCCTGCCCGGAGCGCACCGAAACGGCCCGGAGAAAAACCGCCTGCCCGGAATGCTGAACGTGCGCTTCGACGGGCAGCCAAGCAGCGCCCTGCTGATGCGCCTGGACATGCGGGGAGTGGCTGTGTCGGCCGGTTCGGCCTGCACCGCGGGCTCCACTGACCCCAGCCATGTGCTGCTTGCAATGGGTCTTGACGAGCGACAGGCAGGCGAATCCATCCGCTTCTCGCTCTCGGACGACAACACCGAGGCCGATGTGGACGCGGTGATCGCCCTGCTGCGGGAGCTGATGTAGGCGCTCCCAAACGCAAAAAACCGCCTTCGCTGCAGGCGGCCTGTATGTCGTTCAATCGCATACCCGTCTTCAGACAGATTGTTTTTCCCGCGCCTCGTCGTCCTTCGGGCGGCGAGGCGTCAGCTTGTCAAAAGAGGGTTTGACAAATTACAAAAACCATCCCGCGCCCACCGGACACGCTGCCGGGCACGACCGGAAGCTCGAGAGGGTTTTCGACAGTCTGCGCGATTTCCCGCAGGAGATCGCCGCTCCTCATTCTTTAAGGCAAAATCGCAGAAACGTCATGAATTTATAAAATGAATACATGTATCCTATTTTATTAATCCCGCTTTGTTAAAAGATATCGTTTGTGCGTTTCTTTGTTGCTTTTTATGTTAGTTTCGTGTATACTGTCTGTAGAGGAATTTTTGCTGCTGGAGGCAGAGCCTATGACGGACAGACTGAAAAAAGGCGGCGTGGCGCCCAGGTCGGCGCTGCGAAAGAAAATCAGAAAAAGTCTTCCATATTATGTGCTGATTTTCCTTCCGCTGACCTACCTGCTTGTGTTTCGCTACTACCCCATGCTGGGCATACAGATTGCGTTCAAGGATTTCAAGGTGCGCGGCGGTATCTGGAACAGCCCCTGGGTAGGCCTGAAGCACTTCCGGCTGTTCTTCAGTTCGTCCATGTCGGGGACGATTATCAAAAACACGTTCATCCTGAGCCTGTACAGCCTGATCGCCAGCTTTCCGATACCGATCGTCCTCGCCATCTGCCTGAACGAAAGCCGTTCGCCCAGATTCAGGAAGTTCACCCAGATGATCACCTACATGCCCTACTTCATCTCCACCGTGGTTCTGGTTTCGATGATCATCCAGTTTACGGATATTTCCTCCGGCTTTATCAACCAGATCATCGTGAAGCTGGGCGGGCAGAGCGTGAATTTCATGGGTACGATCTCATACTTCCGCTCGCTGTACGTGTGGACGGGCGTGTGGCAGACGATGGGCTATTCCGCCATCGTGTATCTGGCCGCGCTGACCGGCGTTCCGATGGATCTGTATGACGCAGCCAAGGTTGACGGCGCGAGCAAGCTGCTCCGCATTCTCAACATCGATATTCCCTACATCGCGCCGACGATCATCACGCTGTTCATTCTGAACACGGGCAGTATCCTCTCCGTCGGTTTCGAAAAGATCTACCTGATGCAGAACAGCATCAATACGCCCATATCGGAGGTCATCTCGACATATGTTTACAAGCTGGGGCTGGTCAACTTCAACTACAGCTTCTCCACAGCGGTCGGCCTGTTCAATTCGCTGGTGAACCTGTGCATGCTGGTGCTGGTCAACACCATCTCCAGGCGAATCAGCCAGGTCAGCGTACTGTAAAGGAGGGGAACGGATGGCGATTTCAAAGAATCCGGCCGCCCGCAGGCCGTACGTCATGCGCCGCAGGAGACGCGTTCGGCAGCGCTGGGACGATACGCTGTTCGACGTGCTCGCGACGCTTTTTCTGCTCTTCACCATCGGCGTTGTGGCGTACCCGCTGATTTACGTGGTCAGCGCGTCCTTCTCCTCCACGAGCGCCGTCATGGCGGGCAGGGTATGGTTCTTCCCGGTGGAGCCGTCGCTGAAGGCCTACGAGGCGGTATTCACCTACGATTCCATCATGACCGGCTATCTCAACTCTGCCATCTACACGGTGCTGGGCACGGCCGTGAACCTCCTGCTCACCACGCTGTGCGCCTTCTGCCTGTCGCGAAAGGACTTTTTTGGACGCGGCGTCGTAGGCGGTCTGGTGCTGTTTACCATGCTGTTCAACGCGGGCCTGATCCCGAATTACCTGCTGATCAACAGCCTCGGCTGGCTGGACACCATCTGGGCGCTAATCATCCCCAACGCCATGAACGCGTGGTATGTCATCCTGATGCGCTCCTATTTCCAGAGCTCCATTCCCGAGGAGCTGTTCGAGGCCAGCGACATGGACGGCTGCTCCGTGTTTCGTCAGCTGCTCTCCATCGTCATCCCGCTCTCCGGCCCGATCATCGCAGTCATCGCGCTGTACTGCGCCGTAGGCATCTGGAACAGCTACTTCGACGCGTTCATCTATCTGTCGGACAAGAACCGCTTTCCGCTGCAGGTGGTGCTGCGCAACATCCTGATTCTGAACCAGATGGACATGAGCTCCGTGGCCGATCTGCGCGACATGGCCTCCCGGCAGGGCATGAGCAATCTGCTCAAGTACGCCGTCATCGTCGTGTCCAGCGCGCCGCTTCTGGCGCTGTATCCCTTCGTGCAGAAATATTTCGTCAAGGGCATCATGGTCGGCTCCGTCAAGGGCTGACCGCGGGTATTCAGCATGCGAAGCATGTGGAATAGAAATAATTGAACAGGAGGAAAACAAGATGAGAACGACCTTTCTGAAGAAGCTGCTGCCCCTTCTCATGGCGCTGTTGCTGCTGCTCAGCTGCACGAGCTTCGCGCTGGCCTGGGAGCCGCAGTGGGAGCACGACGAAGACCTCTCGGCCTACAGGCTCTGCGAGAACTTCGGCGACGTCACGCTGAGAATCGCCGTCACCGATCACGCGACCATCTCCACCTGGGAGGACAATGCGTTTGTGAAGTGGCTCGAGGACGTCACCAATGCCGATCTCACCTTCGAGCTGATTCCCTATGAAGGCCGCGCCGAAAAGCTCGGTCTGATTCTGAACTCCGGCAACTACCCGGACGTCTTCCTCAGCTGCGGCATGACCTCCGCCATGATCAGCCGCTTTGGCGTGGACGAGAAGCTGTTCCTCCCGCTGAACGACCTGATTGAGCAGTACGGAACCTTCACCAAAAAGATGTTCGCCGAGTTCCCTGGCACCGAGGGGCTGATCTCTCAGCTGGACGGCAACATCTATTCCCTGCCCGTGGTTAACGAGTGCTTCCACTGCACCGCGCCCCGCAAGTTCTGGATTAACCAGGCCTGGCTGGACAACCTCAATCTCAAGACGCCCACCACGCTGGATGAGCTGTACGAGGTGCTCGTGGCCTTCCGCGATCAGGACGCGAACGGAAACGGCGATCCAACCGACGAAATCCCGCTGGCCGGCGACTACAAGGACGGCTGGTACACCAACGTCGAGAATCCCATCATGAACGCGTTCTGCTACTATACGCTCGACCTGGACACCACCAGCACCACCTCCTCCGACGCGTTCGGCATGTACATGGACGGCGACACCGTGTCCACTCCCTTCGCGCTGGACGCCTTCCGCGAGGGCGTTAAGTACGTCCGCAAGCTCGTCGAGGAAGATCTGCTCTACGTCGGCTCCTTCACGCAGGATCTGGCGGCGCTGACTCAGATCGCGGAAAGCGGCCGCCTCGGTGCCTGCTCCGGCGGCTACATCCTGTTCTGCAACCTCGGCAGCGACGTCTATCGCAACTATCGCCGCGTGCTGCCCGTGGCCGGCCCCGACGGCTACACCAACGCCATTTCCTATCCGTATGGCAATGTCGGCGGCAACGGCTACACCATCTCCGCGAGCTGCCCGTACCCCGTGGAAGCCTTCAAGCTGGGCGACATGCTGTACTCCTACGCGGCCACCATGCGCGGCTACTACGGCGTGTACGGCGAGCAGTGGACGGACGCGGATCCCGGCACGGTCGGCATCAACGGCGAACCCGCCCTGTTCAAGCTGCTGGTACCGTGGCAGGAGAGCGAGCCGCAGAGCTACTGCGTGCTGCAGATGACCACCTCCTACCGCGACGCGAAGTTCCGCCTCGGCGAACCCTCCGATCCCGCCATCGATCTCTACAGCGCCGAGGGGCTGGAGACCCTGCTGTATCAGGTGACCAAGGAATACAAGCCCTACACCAAGGATGAGCAGGCCATGCCCACCCTCAAGTTCACCGACGAGCAGAATGAAACCATGTCCGTGCTCAAGGCGAACCTGAGCGCCACCATCAAGGAAGGCATGATCTCCTTCTTCAACGGCAGCAAGTCCGTTGAAAACGACTACGACGCGTGGCTGGCTGAGCTCGACGCGCAGGGCCTGCCCCAGCTGGTGGAAATCTACCAGAACGCCTACAACGCGCAGTACAAGTAATCCCGGCTCTTCAAGGGAGTGCGGCGCAAGCCGCGAAACGCATCCCCGCGACGGCTGTTTCTGTCGCGGGGATGCGTTTTTTTTCAGTGAATTCGCAGCGTGGCGCGGCGCATCATGGCGGTGAGCTGACTCTCGATAGACTCGGCGATGGTCTTGACCATGCGGCGGGTTTCGTCGGTAGGCGGCTCGAGACCCTTCGTCAGCTGGGCATAGACCGCGCGCTCGATGCTGTCGCGCTTGCTCTTCAGGCCGCGCGCAAACTGAGAGGACGGAAAGAGCCTGCGCAGTTTGACGGGCAGCTCGGCCTTGCGCAGCAGCTTTTCGGCGGTCTGTGTGCCCACAACGGCGGCCAGCAGCCCGATCAAAAAGCCTGCCAGTATGCCCGGCGTCCCCGCGGCCAGCAGGGCGATTCCGCTGCCGCCCAGAAGCGCGGCGATCAGCGCGGCGACCACCACGTCGATGAGCGCCTTGATCGAGCCGGTGTCCATCAGCTGCGCGGTCTCCAGGGAGAGGGACGAGGTCTGGATGCTCAGCTCATCCGGCAGGCGCAGCGAGGTGCGGGGCAGCTCGTACTCGTCGCAGATCGGGTCGGTCAGCCGCTCAATCTGCGGGCGCAGGCGGGCAATCCACTCGGCCACCGCCGGGCGCAGGCATTCGCTCAGCTCCTCGCCGCGCATCATTTCCTGCACGCGCTCGGTCAGGGCGGCGCTGATGTCGTCGATGGTGCGCAGCGATCCCTGCTTCCAGCGCTCGAAGGTTTTAGGCGCGACGTCAGTGATCAGTCTGTCCACCAGCGGCCCGCTCACGCCCTCAAACAGCGCGGGCAGCTCGCTCATGACCAGGTTCTCGAGCTCCTCCGACCGGATCAGCCGGGACACCGCCTCGCTGAAGCCCTGGGTCTTCTGGTCGATGCGCAGCGCGTGACACAGGCCGCGGGCGATGGCGTACTCGGGCTCGAGGCCCCGAAGCACCTGCGCGCCGGGGAAAATCTCGCGGCAGTGCGCCTCGAGAAAGCCCATCCGGGACGCGCCGCCGGTCAGAAGCACCGTATCGGGCTGACGATCCCTGAGCAGCTCGCGGGCGCGCCGGAGTGAGCGGACATAGCCTTCCTCAAACGAGCAGCCGTCCAGTTCCTGAAGCGGCCGGGAGAGCAGCTCGCGCATGTCCGCGTCCGAGGCGGAGACGTCCAGCGTGATCGGCGTGATTCCGGCGTAAATCTTGACCGAGCTTTCGGCGCAGGAAGCCTCGCCGCGCGCCTGCTGCGTAAAGAACATCTCCTTGACCTTGCGGGCCTCCAGCTCTGCGCGGGCGTAGTACTGCGGGAACCGGCGGAACACGCCGCGAAGCGCCTCGCACTCCTCGCACCTGTCCACGTTCTTTTCCAGCAGCAGCCGGTCGAGCAGGCCGCCGCCCAGCGCGCTCTCGCCGAAGTCGCAGGCGGACAGGCTTTCCTCGGCCAGGTCTGCCACGAAGGTGAAGTCGGTCGTCGAGGAGCCCGCGTCCACAATCAGCGTGGGCAGGGTGAGCAGGTCGTCCGACACGCGCAGCTCGCCCGACTCCCGGGCGTACATAAACGCCGCGCGCGACTCGCTGACCACCTGCACGTGCTTCATCCCGGCGCGCAGGAACAGCCTTCGATAGTCCTCCCGCACCGCTTCAGGCCAGCCGGACGGGCAGCCCACGAAGAAGCAGGCGGTCTCCTCGTCCTCGATGCGGCCGTCCGCGAGCAGGTTTTCATACACCGCCCGGGCAAAGCGCTCAATCGAGCGGGACGAGTTCTCGCGGTCGGTCAGAAAGCGGCTCTTGAAGCGGGTCTCCAGCGAGTCGAGCCCCATCGCGTGGCAGGCCTCCTCGCCGATCAGCACGCCCCGGTTCGGATCGACGCCCAGCACGGACAGAAAGCTCTTTCGCCCGCGCAGCTCAATCATTTTGGGGTCGGTGCGGCTGCTTCTCCTGAGCCAGGCCACGGCGCTCTCGCCGTCGCCCAGGTCAAAGCCGAAGTAATCGGTATAGTTTTCCATGTGTTCACCCAATGCTTTCGGTCGCCTGACCCCGCAGGATCAGCTTGCCCTCGCGCAGCAGCGCCGGACGAATGGTGCGCCCGCCCTGCTCGCTGGGAAACATCTCAAAGTATGCCCGGTTTTCCTCCGAGTAGTCCAGCGCCTGCACGCCCTGCGCAAGGAGTGCCTCGCGCACCTGCGGAAGCGTCTTGAAGGCATAGCGCCCGTCCTGCGTCTCGGCCGCCTCCATCAGCATCTGAAGCGGCTCGAGCAGGCCGTCGGTCAGAAGCAGCGGTTCGCCGCCGGGGGCGAGCCTGTCCTCCTTCTCGGCGCGGCGGGCGGCGGCAAGCGCGTCCAGCCGGTCGATCAGCCGGTCAAACAGGCGCACCAGCTCGTAATCGTCCGCCTTCGGCGTGGCAGCGGTTTCCTCCTCGGGCAAGGCTTCCTTCTTCTGCGCAAAGCTCAGCGCCATCAGCGGCACGCACAAAACGGCCGCCGCGCGCTCGCCCTCAAGAATCAGCCACACGCACAGCACCGCGCCCAGAAACAGCGAGACATAGGGCAGGTACGCGCGCAGCTTCTGCCTGCCGGTCAGCGGCCTGGGGGCAAGGCGCTTCACCGTGACCTCGGCCTGCGTCACCGCCTGCATGCAGGCAACGCCCGCCTTCGCCGCGGAGAACAGCCGCTCGATTTCGGCGCGTTCCTCGCGCGAGTCGGCTTCCGCCATGGCCTCCCGGCTCAATTTGTCCAGGAAAAGCGCAGCGCAGTCGGCGGTCGCCTTCACGTCCGGACATTCCTTCAGCGCGCGGATCAGCTCCTCGCGCCTCTCGTCATATGCTTTCATGATGTACCTCTGGGCGTTTTTCAGATGTATCTTAGTCGGATGCGGAACGGGTTTTGTTGCGGGCAGGCTGAGCACCCTCCAGCCGGGCGGGACACTGCCGTTTGGATTCCCGCCCTTTCTCATGCGGGACGAGCGCGCAAACTTCGGTGGGGGTCTGGGGGAGCGCGAAGCGAAGCGGAGCCTCCCCCAGACCGCCCGGGTCGGCAGCGCCGCCTCACAATCCGCAGGGAATCCTGCGGATTCGCAGAAATCAACTGCTCCAATCTATGGCAGTTGATTTCGTCGCCAGAATCCGCGGCAGCAGGTGGGTGCAGGCTCAGCCTGCCGCGCAAACTTCGGTGGGGGTCTGGGGGAGCGGTCGGCGGGGCCGACAGCCGCTTGCTGCCGCGCATCCTGCCGTCAGGCTATGCACTATTCGAGAGCCTCCCCCAGCCGGGCGGGACACTGCCGATGGGATTCCCGCCCTTTCTCATGCGGGATGAGCGCGCAAACTTCGGTGGGGGTCTGGGGGAGCGGTCGGCGGGGCCGACAGCCGCTTGCTGCCGCGCATCCTGCCGTCA